>NZ_CP049785.1:473017-623008 GCF_011290385.1 Blattabacterium sp. DPU | reverse complement strand
TCAAGAAATAATTATAGAAAAATTTCTTCCAGTTACTACTAAAAATTTTTTAGAAAAAAAAGAAGAAATATCCTATATTTTAGAACCCTCTCGAAAAGAAATATTAAATTTTATAATTCCAAAATTTTTAAATGCAAAAATACTAAAAGTATTTTTGGAATCTAACACTGCAGAACATACAGCTCGTATGATATCTATGCATAAAGCTACAGAAAACGCATCTGACATAAAACAAAATTTAATATTAAATTATAATAAAGAAAGACAAACTGCAATTACTAAAGAAATACTTGAAATTATCAGTGGATTAGAATCTTTAAACAAAAAATTCCAATAATTTTATTGATCCATTTATTTACCAATAAAAAACATAAATTATGGAAAAAATGTTAACAGGAATTAGAAGTACAGGAACCCCTCATTTAGGTAATATTTTAGGAGTTATTATTCCGTCTATATATATGGCTAATAAAAATAAAAAACATTCTTCATTTATATTTATAGCGGATTTACATTCTATGGTTCAAATAGATAATATAAAAACAATACAAAATAATACTTATCAAATTGCTGCTGCATGGTTAGCTTTTGGCTTAAATACAGATAATTGTTTATTTTATAGACAATCAGATGTATCATTAGTAACTGAACTGGCTTGGTATTTCAGTTGTTTTTATCCATACCAAAGACTTACATTAGCTCATGCTTTTAAAAAAAAAGAAATAGAAGATAAAGGAAAAATAAGTGTTGGGTTGTTTGCTTATCCTATTTTAATGGCCGCTGATATTTTACTTTATAATGCCAAAATTATTCCGGTAGGAAAAGATCAATTACAACATATAGAAATAGCTCGTCGTATTGCTAACTATTTTAATAAAAAAATAGGAGAAAAATTATTCGTGTTACCTAATGCTTTTTTACAAAAACAAAATATGTTTGTGATAGGAACAGATGGAAAAAAAATGAGTAAATCTCAAAAAAATTATATTAATATTTTTTCTTCAGATGAAATTTTGAAAAAACAAATAATGAGTATTCGTACAGATAGTAAATCTGTAAAAGAAAATAAAGATCCTGTAACGGATAATATCATATCTTTATATAGTTTAATAGCTACTGTTAATGAAATAGATATGATGAAAAAAAGATATATCAAAGGAGGATATGGATATCATGAGGCAAAAATTGCATTATATGAGTATATCATTCATAAATTTTCTTTGGAAAGAAAAAGATTTTTTTCTTTTATGAAAAATAAATCTTTATTGGATCATATTTTAGCTTTAGGTGCTAAAAAAGCAAAGAGGATCGCTTATGAAAGATTAAATTATATTAGAAAACATTTGAAACTCAATTCTATAATTTAATTTATAAAATGTCATTATGACATAATTATGATTTTTGGCAAATCTTTTGCCTCTCTACATATAGTATGGAAAATATTTTTTATATTATGGATATTAATCAAAAAAATACGGAAAAACAGGTAAAATCATCTCATGATAAATCTGAGGAAAAATCTTCTTCTTGCAAAGAAAAAATACATGATCCATTACAAAAAGAAATTGAGTTTTTTAAAAAAGAATTGGAAAAAGAAAAAGATAAATTTTTGCGTCTTTTTGCAGAATTTGAGAATTATAAAAAACGGATTCAAAAAGAAAGATTTGATATTTTTAGGAATGTTCACGAACAAATTATTATAGATTTAATTCCAATTTTAGATGATTTTGAACGAGGAATTAAAGAATTAAAAAAATATCAAGATGAACACCTTGTGCAAGGAATTTTTTTGATACAAGAAAAATTTATTAAAATTTTAAAAGAAAAAGGATTGAATAAAATAAAAATAAAAAAAGGAGATGATTTTAACACGGATTTTCATGAGGCAATAACACAAATTCCAGCTGTCACAGAAGATTTAAAAGGAAAAATTATAGAAATTATAGGAGCTGGATATATTTTAAGAGAAAAAGTGATTCGCCATGCTAAAGTCATTACCGGAAAATAATTAATAATTTTTATCTTCATGATGAAAAAAGATTATTACGAAGTATTAGGAGTTTCTAGAAATGCTTCTACAGAAGAAATTAAAAAAGCTTATCGAAAATTAGCGATAAAATACCATCCAGATAAAAATTTAGATAATAAAAAAAAAGCGGAAGAAAAATTTAAAGAAGCGGCTGAAGCTTATGAAATTTTAAGTAATCCCGAAAAAAGACAACGTTATGATAAATTTGGACATTCTGGAATAAAAGGAAGTAGTTCTGCTTCAGGAATGAATATGGAAGATATTTTTGCAAATTTTGGAGATATTTTTGCTGACGCATTTGGAGAAGGTTTTTCTAGTTTCGGGTTTGGTAGATCTACTAGACATAAAACTATTAAAGGAAGCGATTTAAGAATTAGAGTTAAACTTTCATTAGAAGAAATAGCTAATGGAGTAGAAAAAAAAGTTAAAGTTAAGAGACTTAAAGTTGCTCAAGGAATACAATTTAAAAATTGTATATCTTGTAATGGAACAGGTCAAATAACACGAATAACCAATACTATTTTAGGAAGAATGCAAACCACTTCTCAATGTGGCGTATGTTCTGGAATTGGTAAGACTATTGAAAATATTCCTTATGGAGCTAATAAACATGGATTAATTAAAGAAGAAGAATTAGTAAATATAAAAATACCTGCAGGTATTACAGAAGGAATTCAATTGAAAGTTTCTGAAAAAGGAAATGAAGCCCCATTTGGGGGAATTTCCGGAGATTTAATCGTGTTAATTGAGGAAATTCCTCATAATAAATTAAAAAGAGAAGGAATCAATCTTCATTATGATTTGTATATATCATTTTCAGATGCCATATTGGGCGCTTTCAAAGAAGTTCCTACCATTAATGGAAAAGCAAAAATAAAAATAGATCCAGGAACACAATCAGGAAAAACTCTTAGATTAAAAAATAAAGGATTACCTAATATTGAAGGATATGGATATGGAAGTCTTTTAATTCATATAAATGTTTGGACTCCAAAAAAAATTAATGAAGAACAAAAAAAATTTTTTGAAAAAATGAGAAAAAATGAAAATTTTCTCCCTCATCCCGGTAATTCAGAAAAATCATTTTTTGATCGTGTAAGAGAAATGTTTTCTTAAAAGAAAAAATTTACAAATAAAATCCTTCATTTTATTTTTTCATTTGATTTTATATAATAATTTTATCATTATGCAAAAAGTAGTAATAGGCCTTTCAGGCGGCGTAGATTCGAGTGTTGCTGCATTAATTCTCAAAAAAAAAGGATATGAAGTTATTGGTTTATTCATGCATAATTGGGAAGAGGAAAATTATAATAATAAATGTACTTGGAAAGAGGATTGTATTGATGCTATGTTAGTAGCTAAACAATTAAATATCCCTTTTCAAGTAATTGAAATGAAAAATGAGTATAAAAAACGTGTCATAAACTATATGTTTCATGAGTATAGATTGGGAAAAACACCAAATCCAGATATTTTATGTAATAAAGAAATAAAATTTAATGTTTTTTTGAAAAAAGCACTTGATTTAGGAGCAGATTTTATTGCAACAGGACATTATGTGAAAAAAGAAAAAATTATAAAAAATAAAAAAACAATTTATCGTCTTTTAATTGGAAAGGATCTTAATAAAGATCAATCATATTTTTTATGTCAATTAACGCAATATCAATTGGAAAAATCCCTATTTCCATTAGGCCTTTTAACTAAAAATCAAGTAAGAAAAATAGCAGAAATTCATAAATTATGGAATGCTCATAAAAAAGAATCTCAGGGATTATGTTTTGTAGGAAAAATTAATTTTCCAAATTTTCTTAAAAAAAAAATTTTCCCCAAAAAAGGAGAAATAGTTTGTATTAATTCTAATGCTTCAGTATATCTAGAAAAAAAAATTTTCTTTTCTAAAGAAGAAGAATTATTTTTTATATCTAGAAAAAAAAAATATAAAAAAACAGATGGAGAAATTATAGGATATCATCAAGGGGCCTATTATTTTACAAAAGGACAACGTAAAGGAATAGCATTAGGAGGTTATCAGGAAGCTCTTTTTGTTATAGATACTGATGTAGAAAAAAATATTGTTTATACGGGAATGGGGAAAAAACATCCAGGATTATATAGAAAATCTTTGTTTATTCAGGAAAAAAATATTCATTGGATTCGGGAAGATCTTAGTCTTTTTGAAGGAGAAAAAATGGACGTATTTTGTAGAATTCGTTATAGACAGCCATTACAAAAATCAAAATTACATAAAATTAAAGAAGGAATGTTTGTCGAATTTGAAAACATGCAATGTGCTATAACAGAAGGACAATTTGCTGTTTGGTATCTTGGAAAAGAATTAATAGGATCAGGGGTTATTTCTATCATTTTATTTTTTATATTTTTTATCAAAATTTGAATATTATTATAAATAAAAATTTTGTTTTTAAATTTTTATCAAAAAAAAACATACTTTTTTTAAAAAAAATTTAAAATGTATTATTATAACAATTTTTATTAGAAACTTTTCAATATATATTCATTAATGGTAAAAATAATAATAATAATTTAAAATAAATACATAAAAACCATTTTTATATAATTTATTTTTTCATATTTTTGCATATTATATAATTTAAAATAGTTTTTTTTTACAAAACTATTCAAGTAAGGTATTATTTTTACCCTATTTGATAGCTCAGTAGAGCTTTTTGATTTATTCAAATATTTCATGAAAAAAAGAATTAACAATTTTAGCAAAAAAATAACAAAAGAACCTAATTTACCAGCAGCACATGCTATGTTATATGCTACCGGAATGAAAGAATCAGATTTTTGTAAGGCTCAAATAGGAATAGTTAGTAATTGGTATGAAGGGAATCCTTGCAATATGCATTTGGATAAATTAGCGAAAAAAATAAAATCATCGGTTATAAACCAAAATTTAATAGGATTTCAATTTACCACGATTGGAGTAAGTGATGGAATTACTATGGGAACATCAGGTATGAGATATTCACTTCCTTCTAGAGAATTAATAGCGGATAGCATAGAAACTGTAGTGGATTCTCACCATTATGATGGAATAATAGCTATTCCTGGATGCGATAAAAATATACCAGGAGTCATGATTGCTTTGCTAAGATTGAATAGACCTTCTATAATTGTATATGGAGGCAGTATTTCTCCTGGTTATTATAATGGGAATAAATTAGATGTTGTTTCTTCTTTTGAAGCTTTAGGAAAAAAAAATACTCGTCAAATTACTGAATTTGAGTATAAAAATATAATAAAAAATTCTTGTCCTGGTCCAGGTGCTTGTGGAGGTATGTATACGGCAAATACTATCGCTTCTGCTTTAGAAGCAATGGGAATGATGCTTCCTTATTCTTCCTCTTCTCCTTCAACAAGTGAAAATAAAAAAAGAGAATGTCAAGAAGTATCTAAATATATTGAAAATCTATTAAAAAAAGGGATTAATCCAAAAGATATAGTAACAAAAACTTCTATAGAAAATGGAGTAAAATTAGCTATGTGTTTAGGTGGATCAACTAATTGTATTTTACATTTTTTAGCCATCGCTAGATCAGCAAATATTGATTTTTCTTTAAAAGATTTTCAAAAAATAAGTAATCAAGTTCCTCTTATTGGAAATCTAAAACCTAGTGGAACTTTCTTAATGGAAGATATTCATACAGATATAGGAGGAATGCCTGTTATTATTAAATATTTATTAAATGAAGGAATATTATCAGGAGATTGTTTAACCGTTACTGGAAAAACATTGTATGACAATATGAAAAATATTCCTAATATAACTTTTAATCAAAAAATTATTCATTCTTTAGACAATCCCATAAAAAAAAATGCACATATTAGAATTTTGTATGGAAACTTATCTCCAGAAGGAGCTATTGCTAAAATTACTGGAAAAGAAGGAACAATTTTTAGAGGAAAGGCTAATGTTTTCGATTCAGAAGAAGAAGTTAATCAAGCTATTTTGAATAATAGAATTTTACCTGGAATTGTTATTGTTATTCGATATGTAGGGCCAATAGGTGGTCCAGGAATGCCAGAAATGTTAAAACCAACATCTTATATTATGGGATCTGGGTTAGGAAAAAAAGTAGCTCTTATTACAGATGGAAGATTTTCAGGAGGATCACATGGTTTTGTTGTAGGACATATCACTCCAGAAGCACACTCTGGAGGATTAATTGCTTTAGTACAAAATGAAGATATTATTAAAATAGATACGGAAAATAATACCATTACTCTAGAAGTGGGAGTAGAGGAAATACAAAGGAGAAGAAAATTATGGACTCCTCCTTCACTAAAAGTTAAAAAAGGATATCTATACAAATATACAAGAATGGTATCTCCAGCTTCTGAAGGATGCATTACAGATCAATTTTAGTTGTATATGGAAAAAAAGTTATTTTCTGGTTCAGAAATAGTAATAAAAACACTATTACATGAAGAAGTAGAATACATATTTGGATATCCAGGTGGAGCTATTATGCCTATATATGATTCTCTGCACGATTATTTAAATTCCATATCTCATGTTCTCATGCGTCATGAACAAGGATCTATTCATGCCGCACAAGGATACGCTAGAGCAACCGGAAAAATTGGAGTATGTTTCACGACTTCAGGTCCAGGAGCGACTAATTTAATTACTGGACTAGCAGATGCCTTGATAGACAGTACTCCTGTTGTTTGCATTACTGGACAAGTATCTTCTCATTTATTAGGAACTGATGCTTTTCAAGAAACAAATATTATAGATATTTCTATTCCTGTTACTAAATGGAATATTCAAGTTTTAAAAGCTAAAGATATTTGTAAATCGATTCAAAAAGGATTCTTGATAGCTAAAAAAGGGAGACCAGGACCTGTATTAATAGATATTACTAAAGATGCTCAATTTCAAAAAACGGTATTTCATTATACACGTTGTGAATATATAAGAAATTTTCATCCATATCCCTGTATAGAAAACGAAAAAATAATAAAAGCAGCAAATCTAATTAATTCAGCGGAAAGGCCTTTAATTCTAGTAGGTCAAGGAGTGATTTTAGCTGAAGCGGAAGAAGAATTTAAAGAATTTGTTGAAAAAACTGGAATTCCAGTAGCTAGCACTCTGTTAGGGTTAGGAGCATTGTCTAATAATCATCATTTATATGTAGGTATGTTAGGCATGCATGGAAATTATGCTCCCAATATTTTAACTAATCAATGTGATATTCTTATTGCAATAGGGATGCGATTTGACGATCGTGTTACTGGAGATGTTAAAAAATATGCTAAACAAGCTAAAATTATTCATTTAGAAATAGATAGTTCAGAAATTAATAAAAATATTTTATGTCATATTCCAATTTTAGGAGATTGTAAAATCTCTTTAAAAAAATTAATTTTTTATGTTCATGAATCGATCCATAAAAAATGGATAAGTAAATTTTTTTGTCTTAAAGAAAAAGAAAAAACCATAGTAATACAAGGAGATATAAATCCAAAAAAAAAAGGAATTACTATGGGTGAAGTAATTAAATGGATAAATCAATATAAGAAAAGAAATGCAATTCTTGTAACTGATGTAGGACAACATCAAATGATAGCTTCAAGATATTTCAATTTTACTTATAAAAAAAGTCAAATAACTTCTGGGGGATTGGGTACTATGGGATTTGCTTTACCTGCTTCTATAGGAGCTCAATTAGGAGCTCGAAATAGGCAGGTGATTTGTGTTGTTGGAGATGGAGGAATTCAAATGACAATACAAGAAATGGGGACTATCTTACAAAATAAGATTCCCGTTAAAATTATACTGTTAAATAATAATTTTTTGGGAATGGTACGTCAGTGGCAACAGCTTTTTTTTGATAAACGTTATTCGTGTACAGAACTAGTTAATCCAGATTTTGTACAATTAGCTCATGCTTATAACATAAAAGCAAAGAAAGTAAGTCAAAGAGAAGAATTAGAAAAATCAGTAAAAAAAGCATTAAACCATGACAAAGCTTTTTTATTAGAAGTTATTACAGAAAAAGAAGACAATGTTTTTCCTATGATTCCGGCAGGAGCTGCGGTAGATGAAATTCGTTTAACATAATTTATTTAACACAAAAATATATAATACTATGAAGCATCAATTCAGAATAATAATTTTAGGAGAAAAAGATACAAGATTATTAAGTAGAATTCTTATTATTCTCAATCGAAAAAACATAAAAACTAATCATATTAATGTATCTAATCACAATGATAACAAAACTATTAGCAATATTAGATATATCCTTGATTTAGAAGAGCCAGAAGAACAATTGTTAAAAATAAAAAAATTAATTGAAAAATTAATTGGAATTATTCATGTTTATTATTATAAACTAGAAGAAAAAAATTCTAGAAAAAATTCATGGAAGAGAATGGATTTACCATTAGTAACATATTAAATAATTTAAAATTATGAAAATTAAATTTGGATCTATAGAAGAAAATATCATTACAAGAAATGAATTTTCATTATATAAAGCTAAAGAAATTTTGAAACAAGAAACTATTGCTGTATTAGGTTATGGAGTTCAAGGTCCTGGGCAATCTCTAAACTTAAGAGATAATGGATTTAAAGTGATAGTAGGACAAAGAAAACATTCTTTTTCTTGGAAAAAAGCGTTAAAAGACGGATGGATAGAAGGTGAAAATCTTTTTTCTTTGGAAGATGCTTCTGAAAAAGGAACTATAATTATGTATTTGTTATCAGATGCAGGTCAAATATATTTTTGGCCTACTCTTAGTAAATATTTAACTGAAGGAAAATCCTTATATTTTTCACATGGTTTAGGATTAACTTTTCATGATCAAACAAAAATTTCTCCTCCTGAAAATATAGATATTTTTTTAGTAGCGCCAAAAGGGTCAGGAACTAGTTTAAGAAAACTATTTAAACAAGGAAAAGGAATTAATTCTAGTTATGCTATTTATCAAGATTATAGTGGAAAAAGTTTAGAAAAAACTTTGTCTATTGGAATTGGAATAGGATCTGGATATTTATTTGAAACCAATTTTCAAAATGAGGTATATTCTGATTTAGTAGGAGAAAGAGGGACTTTGATGGGAGCTATACAAGGAATTTTTGCGGCACAATATCAAATATTAAGAGAAAAAGGACATTCTCCTTCAGAATCTTTTAACGAAACGGTAGAAGAGTTGACTCAAAGTTTGATGCCACTAGTATCAGAAAAAGGAATGGATTGGATGTATGCTAATTGTTCTACTACCGCACAAAGAGGAGCTTTGGATTGGTGGAAAAAATTTAGAGATGCTACTCTTCCAATTTTTAATGAATTATATCATGAAGTTTCTTCTGGAAAAGAAGTGAAAAGAATTATTAAAGCCAATAGTGATATAAATTATAGAGAAAAATTACAAAAGGAATTACAAAATCTTAGACAAAGTGAATTATGGAAAGTAGGATCCATAATTCGAAATCTTAGACCAGAAAAAAAAGATCAGAATTAACAAATTATTTTTAAAGTATTGAAAAATAAGTTGAAAGGATACTTTCCTTCTTACAAAGAAATAGTTAAAGCTAAAAATATATTAAAAGATATCATTTATGAAACTCCGTTACAAAAAAATTCTCTTTTATCAGAAAAATATAAAGCAAATATTTTTTTAAAAAGAGAAGACTTACAAATCATACGTTCATATAAGATTAGAGGAGCTTATAATAAAATAAAGAGTTTATCTTATACAGAACTGAAAAAGGGAATTGTTTGTGCAAGTGCAGGAAATCATGCACAAGGAGTTGCATATTCTTGTAATATATTAAAAATTCCGGGAAAAATATATATGCCAAGTACTACCCCTAAACAAAAAGTAGAAAGAGTAAAAATGTTTGGAAAAAAGTATATTGAAATTATTCTAATGGGAGATACTTTTGATGCGGTAAGTAGTGAAGCCATAATATATTGTAAAAAAAATGAAAAAATTTTTATTCATCCTTTTGATGACATTAAAATTATTGAAGGACAAGCTACTGTTGGGTTAGAAATTCTACAACAATCAATTTTAAATATTGATTATATTTTTATTCCTATTGGTGGAGGAGGATTAGCTTCGGGTGTGAGTAGTCATTTCAAAGAATTTAGCCCTAAAACTAAAATTATAGGAGTGGAACCTAAAGGAGCCCCATCTATGAGTTATTCTTTAAAAAAAGGAAAAATTGTGGAATTAAAAACAATAGATAGATTTATTGATGGAGCTTCAGTAAAAAAGGTGGGGAAATTAAATTTTAATATATGTCATCAAACATTATTTGATATCAAAACAGTTCCTGAGGGTAAGGTTTGCACAACAATTTTAGATTTGTATAACTTAGAAGCAATTGTTGCAGAACCTGCTGGAGCTCTTTCAATAGCTGCTTTGGATTTTTACTCTAATGAAATTAAAGGAAAAACTATTGTCTGTATTTTAAGTGGAGGAAATAATGATATTACCAGAACTGAAGAAATAAGAGAAAGATCTCTTTTATATGAAGAAAAAAAACATTATTTTATTGTAAAATTTCCCCAGAGAGCTGGAGCTCTAAAAGAATTTGTAAATAATATTTTAGGGCCAAAAGATGATATTACCTATTTTGAATATTCTAAAAAAACTTCTAAAGAAGAAGGACCAGCTGTAATAGGAATAGAATTAGCAGATAAAAATGAATTTTCAGGATTCTTAGGAAGAATGAAAAAGCATAAAGTTCATTTTCAATACTTGAATAAAAATCCAGATTTATTTCGTGTTCTTATATAAGATGATACAAATTGTACCCACGACTGGATTTGAACCAGCACATCCTAAATCGGATACCACCCCCTCAAAGTGGCGTGTCTACCATTTTCACCACGTGGGCTTTAAAAATATTAAATTCATGAATTTTAACATCTGAACATCAAATATAAATAAAGTTTATTGATATTTCATCAAAAAAAAATATAGACTATCTTTGAATGAATTATGAATTTTATTCTAATCAATCAAATAATATTATGAATATAGCAATAATAGGATATGGAAAAATGGGGAAAACTATAGAAAAAATAGCTAAAATTAGAAATCATAAAATTTCATTATGTTATGATGAAACTCCTTCTGTACATTTATTGAATAATTCAAATTCAAATGTAGCAATAGAATTTAGTCAACCTGATTCTGCATTTAACAATGTAAAAATTTGTGTAGAAAATAATATTCCTATAGTAAGTGGAACTACAGGATGGCTAGAAAAATTTGAAATTATTAAAAAAATATGTAAAGAAAAAAATGGATCTCTTTTGTATTCTTCCAATTTTAGTATTGGAATGAATATTTTTTTTGAAATTAATAAAAAATTATCAAAATTATTACATTCATATTCTAAAGAATATGAAGTCACAATAGAAGAAATACATCACAAAAAAAAAATAGATAAACCTAGTGGAACAGCTCTTTCTTTGGCAAAAGATATAGTGAATAATAGCATGAAAAAAACATGGATTTTAGATGATAAAAACGATAAAAAAACAAAAGATCAAATTTTGATTTCATCAAAAAGATTCGATAATGTACCAGGAATACATATTGTCAAATATGAATCTAAAATAGAAGAAATAAGAATCCAACATCAAGCTCATAATAGAGATGGATTTGCTTTAGGAGCTATTATTGCGGCAGAATGGATACAAAACAAAAAAGGGATTTTTTCTATGAAAGAGGTTTTAGGAATATAAAATATCATTTATGCATCAATATTTTATTTTTAATGGTATTTTTTTATTTTTTGAACATGTTATTCATGTTTTAGGAACATGGAAGTTGTACAAAAAATTAGGAATAAAATCTTGGAAGATTCTTATTCCTGTATATAATATTTTTATTATTTTAAAAATTTATAAAAGATCTATATGGTGTATTTTTTTGTTATTATTTCCATTAACTAGTATAATATTAATTTTTATTTTGTGGATGGATTTAATTTTTACTTTTTTCAAAAAAACGAAAAAAAATATTATTTTATTTTTTTTATCAGCAGGATTATATATTTTTTACATAAATTTTTTTAAAAAAATTCAATTATTAAAAATTGAAAATATAACAAAAAAAAAGAAAACAGATCATATAGGAATTTTATTAGCTATAATTCTTTCTTTTGTTACTCATACTTATATAGTTCAGCCTTTTGTCATTCCTACTTCTTCTATGGAAAGAACTTTATTAGTAGGAGATTTTATCCTAGTTAGTAAAATTCATTATGGATTACGAATGCCTATGTCCCCCATTTCCATTCCATTTATTCATAATAATATTATTGGAAATATAAAATCTTATATTTCTATTTTTCAATGGCCTTATTTTCGTTTTCCTTCCATACAATCTATCCAAAGAAATGATATAGTCGTTTTCAATTTTCCCAAAGATTCTAATCATAAAATAATAGATAGAAAAGATCATTATATTAAACGTTGTGTAGGATTACCGGGAGATTTAATATCTATTAAAAAAGGAATTTTATTTGTTAATCATAAAAAAGAAAAATTTTTTTTAGAAAAACAACAAGCTTATTTTATTAAAACGGAAAATATTCCTTTAAACATAGAGTATCTTAAAAATAAAATGGATATTGAGGACGTTGAATATATTGGAGAAAAAAATGATGAATATTTTTACCAAATCATGTTGAACGAACAAAAAGCAGTTCAGATAAAACATTTATTTGATAATATAGTTTTTATAAAAAAGTATATTCTTCCTATTCATTTTAAGGAAAATATGATATTTCATAATTACACTGATTGGAATAGAGATTTTTTTGGTCCATTACACATCCCCAAAAAAGGAGAATTAATTCAATTAAATTCAAAAAATATTCACATTTATAATGAAATTTTTACTTATGAAAAAGTGAATAAATTCGATTTTTTTTCAAAAAAATATTATGAAGTAAAAAACAATTATTATTTTATGATGGGAGATAACAGACATAATTCATCTGATTCTCGTTATTGGGGGTTCGTTCCAGAAGATCATATAGTAGGGAAACCCATATTTATATGGATGAGCATTGATTGGGATAGAGATAATCCTTTAAATATATTTAATTGGAAATTTCGTTGGGATAGAATTATGAAAACAGTAAATGGAAAATATTCTTATTTGTCTTTATTATTTTTATTATCATTTGTATATTTCATTTCTTTTTTATTTAAGAGTGAAAAATCATGAACTTTATAAAAGTTATTTTTTATAGAAAAAACTTACTATAAAATAACCTGATAATATTCCACCAATATGGGCAAAATGAGCAACTCCAGGAGCCAAATTTAAAATAGCCGAAATAAAACTTCCAGAAATAAAAATTATCAAAGCTTTTCTAACTGCTATTGGAAAAGGAAAAGGAAGAATAAAAATTCTATGTTCCGGAAAAAATTTAGCAAAAGCTCCTACTATTCCACTTACGGCTCCAGAAGCTCCCATCATAGGAGAATACATAGAGCTATAAAGATTTATTTTTTGTTCTTCATTTAAATAATCTAATGCTTTCTTAGCTTGTGAAAAATCTAAAGTTTGAACAAAATAATACAAAATACCAGTATTAAAAATGATTTGAAATAAAGCGGCTAAAACACCTGATAAAAAATATATAATTATAAATTTTTTTACTCCTAATATAGTTTCTATTTGTCCTCCAAACATGAATAAAGCTAACATATTAAAGATTATATGTAAAAAAAGTCGTTTGGAGTGAACGAACATATGAGTCAAAATTTGATATAATTCAAATCGTTCATCTAAAGGATGATATAAAGAAAGTATATTTTCTATTTTATATTGTGAAAAGACAAAAGTAGCTGTATATACAAGTATATTAATGCTTATTAAATGTTTGACAGCGTCTGAATTGAAATTTGTATAAAAATTCACTTTTTAAAAAATATTTTTTTTGCTTAATACAAAAAATATGGGATCTCCTAAATACGTATAATTTGGATTATGACAAGAAAATAAATCTTTAATTATACATTCCATTTTTTCAGGATATAATTTTGTTCCATATTTTATAGATGCAGATTTTGATATAATTTGAATCAGCTTTTTTTTATTATTTTTTTCTCCTTTAACAAAATTATATATTATAATATTTTGAATAATTTTAATTAACATATTTTGATTTATATTTTCCGGAACAGAATATAAATAAGCTGAATCGTTACAAATATATAAATGAAATCCAAAATTGATCAAATCGTTTTTGACATTATTCAATGAAATGAATTCTTTTTTCATAAGGCTCACTTTTATAGGAAAAATAAATTGTTGACATATTAAGTTTTTTTTTCTTAAAAAAAATTCAAATAATATATTTTGATGTGCCCTATGTTGATCAACTAATATTATATATTCATTATTCAATCCAAAAATTATATATTTTTTATTAATCTGAAGAGTTTTTATTTTTGTTTTATGATAAATATAATCATATAACTTTTTTTTCAGTTTAAAATTATTATCATCGGATTCATTGATTTTATGAAATCTATTTTCTAATTGAATCACTTTTTTTTGATCAGAAAGTTGATTATAAAAATTATTCAATAAATAATCATTTTTGAATGACTTAAAAAAAATATTACAATTTTCTAATTCTTTATTTTTTACCTTATATTGATTAAATAAAATATTTTTAATTTCTTGTTGAATCATTTCACCAATAATCTCTTCTTTGTCTAATTTTACTTCCTTTTTTGTTGGATGTATATTCCAATTTACTAAGCTAGAATCTATAAAAATAAAAATAAAATAAGAAACTGTTTTGGTATCTTTCAAAAAACCATCATAAGCATGAATAATTTTTTTATGTAAAAATAAATGAGTAACACAACGTTGATTCACCAATAAAAATTGATTTCCTTTTTTTATAGAAAAATCTGGAAAGCTCACAAATCCTTTTATAAAAATTTTATTTTTTTTTACCAATATGGGAAATAGATTTTTTCTTTTGTTTTTAATAATTTCCTTTATTCTTTCTATTAAAGAAGCTTTTTTAAAATAAAAAATCATCCTATCGTTATGATAAAAACGATATGTTATATTTCTGTGTGCTAAAATAATTTTATAAAATTCATAAATAATATGTTTAAATTCTATTTGAGAAGATTTTAAAAATTGTCTTCTAGCAGGAAATTTATAAAAAATATTTTTTACAGAAATTCTTGTTCCTATAAGTGTATTTATAGGAATTTGTTTTTTTATTTTTCCTTCTTCTACAAAAATATGAGTACCTATTGCATATTCTTTATTTTTAGTTTGTATTTCTAACTGAGAAATAAGTGCAATAGAAGCCAAAGCTTCTCCTCTAAATCCTTTTGTTTTAATTCTAAAAATATCATCAGTTTTTTTAATTTTGGAAGTAGCATATCTTTGAATACTCATTTTTGCATCATCGATACTCATTCCTATTCCATCATCTATTAATTGAATCAATGTTTTTCCTGAATCTTTTATAAAAATGTCAATCATTTTTGCATTTGCATCTATTGCGTTTTCTAAAAGTTCTCTTAAAACAGAAGAAGGACGTTCTATAACTTCTCCTGCAGCTATTTGCTGAATTACTTTCTCAGGCAAAAATTGAATAACATTTTTCATGTTATAGATTTCCTAAATAAAGACATATGTATAGCAGTTTTAGCACATTCTATTCCTTTATTTCCATTTTTCCCACCGGATCGATCAAAAGCTTGTTGTTTATTTTTATCAGAAAGAACACAAAATATAACAGGAACATCATATATTATGTTAATATCTTTAATACCATGTGAAATAGCTTGACATAAATATTTAAAATGAAGAGTTTCTCCTTGAATAAGTGATCCTATTGCTATGATTGAATCAAAATTACAACAGTGAGCTATTTTTTTTGAAGAATAAATTAATTCATAACTTCCAGGAACTTCCCAAGTTTGAATTTTTTCTTCTAATACTCCTGATTGAATCAATGTTTTATAAGTTCCTTGATATAATCTATTCGTTATTTCTTTATTCCATAAAGAAACAATAATAGCAAATTTTAAATTTGCATTTTTTATTTCTTTTTTAGAAAACGAATAAACAGGATTTGTTTTCGAAATCATAATTTATAATTTATTTTCAATAAACATAAGATATTTTTCAACGTTTTTTCTATATAAAAAAAAAGGATATTTTTTTTCTATTTTTTTTAGAAAAAATTTGGAATCTTTGTATTTTTTCATAGAAAAATCTAATAATGCTGCTTTGTAATAATAAAGAGGAGTCGTAATTTCGTTTTCTCTTATATTAGCTGCTATAATGTAATTTTTTAAAGCTTCTTTTTGATTTTTTATTTGAGTAAAAGCATCTCCTATAATTCCGTATTTTATAGAAGATATAATTTCATCTTTTGCGGAAAAACTTTTCATCATTTTTATGGATTCTTTATAATCCCCCAATTTATAATAACAAATTCCTGCATAAAATTTAGAAATATTTCCTGCTTTAGTAAAAGGATATTTAGATACTATACCTGAAAATCCTAAATAATTGATTTTAATGTTTTTTTTATTTAAAGCTTTATCTATATCTCCTTTAGAAAGATATTGTTGAGCATAATTGAATTCTTTCATAGCTTTTTCTTCTGAAGGAAATAAAAAAAATTTTTTTAAAAAAAAATACATTCCACCTATCATAATAATAAATAATATGATATAAAAAAAAATTGTGTTTTTTTTCATGCAAAATATATAACTCATAAATTTTACATAAATTTAATTTTTTTCATTTTAATACATGTATTATTCATTTTTTTCTTATTACTTCTATAGTTTTAATTCTTTTATGATCAATACTTTTTATAATAAAAGAATAATTTAAAAAATTAATTTTCTGTTTTTTCTTAGGGAATTCTTTATTTATTTCCATAATAAATCCTCCTAAAGTATCTGCTTCTCCTTTTTGACTTTCAAAAAAAACTTCCTCTTTAATATCCATAATACGATAGAAATTAATTAAAGATGTTTTTCCATCAAATAAATAATTATTTTGATTTAATTTAGAATAGGACATATCTTCTTCATCAAATTCATCAATAATGTCTCCTACAATTTCTTCAATTACATCTTCAAGAGTTACTAGACCAGATGTTCCTCCATATTCATCTACTACAATAGCTAAATGTATTTTTCTTTTCTTAAAATCATTTAAAAGATCATCTATCTTTTTTTTTTCTGGAACAAAAAAAGGACTATGAAGAAGTTGATTCCACTTAAAATTATTATCATAAATAAATGGAAGTAAATCTTTAGTAAAAAGAACTCCTTCTATATCATCAATACTATTTTTATATACAGGAATACGAGAGTATCCTTGATAACGAACTAAATCGAGAACATCAGAAAAACTTTTATTACTATTTAAAGCAAACATATCTATTCTTGGAGTCATAATTTGATGTGTTTCTGTATTTCCAAAATCAATAATTCTTTGTAAAAATTTACGTTCTTTAATATTCTTTTGATTTGGAGATGTAATTTTTAGAGCTTTTGAAAGCTGTTCTACAGAAATAATATTCTTCTTTTTTATAACTTTATTTTCTATAGACTTTGATATAAAAATTATAATTTTACTAATTGGATCTAATATTCTGCTAAGAATCATTAAGGGTTCTGACATAAAAATAGCAAAACGAAAATTATTTTTACTAGCATATATTTTAGGTATAATTTCTCCAAATAAAAGTAAAATAAAAGTAAGAACTACCACCTCTAAAAGGAAATTAATAGGAATATAAAATTGGTTGTAAATAACTAAATATTTGTTTTGTAAAAATTCTGTGATTAAATAAGAACTTAATATGACTATTCCAATATTAGAAAAATTATTAGAAATTAATATTGTTGCTAAGAGTTTTTTTTTATCTCTTAAAATTTGAAATACAATATTTCCTTTATAAGAGTTTTTTTTTCTCTCTCTGTCAAGAGTTTTTTTCTCAATACAAAAAAAAGCAGTTTCAGAACCAGATATTAGTGCAGAAAATAATAATAATATTATTATTACTGCAAAATAAAAAACTAAATATAAAGTTTTTTCTAAAAAAATATTCGTCGAAGATTCTTTTTCCAAAAGATTAAATTTTGATAATAATTTTTAGAAAATAAAATGAAAAATCTATTTGATACAAAATGGATCTTAAATTCATAACATATATAAAATAAAAACTAAATCATTTTTTTATGTTTTAAAAATAAAATAATAGGACGAGGAAAAGGATACTCTCCTATTTGATTCTGTGGTATGAAAAAAAAATTATCAAAAAATATATTTTTATTAGAATTTTGTAAAATTTCGCAATTAAAAAATCTAATAGATAAAATTTGATGAGTAAGTTTATGTTTCATTTTATAAATCAAAAAATTAGAAATAATTATTCTAAATTTTTTCCAAACTTTATTTATTATTTCATGAATTGACAAATTTTTTTCCGATTCTACTAAAGGAAAATCATAAAGTCCTTTCCATATGTCTTTATCTGATCTTTTATGTAAACAAATATTTTGATTACGATCATGTATGAAAATATAATAAAAAAATCTATGTCTTATAAATTTTTTTATTTTTTTTACAGGTAATTTACCGACAGTTCCATTTTTAATAGAAAAACAAGAATTATTAACTGGACATGACAAACATTTCGGATTTTTTGTAGTACATACAATAGAACCTAAATCCATTATTGCTTGATTAAAAATTCCTGGATGTTTAAAATCCATTATTTTTGAAACAATATTTTGTAACATATTTTTTGTAATAGTGGATGTTATATCATCATAAATACCAAAATATCTAGAAAATACTCTGCAAGCATTTCCATCAATAGCAGGTATAATTTCATGAAAACATATAGACGCTATAGCTGCTCCTGTGTATGGCCCTATTCCTTTATATTTTATTAATTCTTGATATTTTCTTGGAAAAGAAATGTTGTTATTTTTTAATTTTTTAGCAAAAGAATGCAAATATTTTGCTCTAGAATAATAACCTAATCCTTCCCATTTTTTGAGTACATTTTTTTCTTTTGCTTGAGCCAATTTTTCTAAACTTGGAAACTCTTTTATAAAATTTAAATAATACTTGATAGTTTGCGAAACTCTTGTTTGTTGCAACATAAACTCTGAAACTAATATATAATATGGATTTTTAGTTTCCCTCCAAGGAAGTTTTCTATGATTTTTGTGATACCAATTTATTATTTTTTTGGAAAAATCCATATATTTTTAATTTTAGAGCAATTTTATAAAAAATTGGTATATTTAGGAAACCGAATTTTGTTATTCGATATAATGATTTAACATGACAAAAGCAGATATAATAACAGAAATCATATCAGAAACTGGATCTGAAAGAATTGATACGCAAAAGGTGATAGAGACATTTATGAAAAAAATTAAACAAAGTTTAACATCGGGAGAAAATGTTTATTTAAGAGGATTCGGATCATTTATTATTAAATATCGAGCGAAAAAACTGGGTCGTCATATATCTAAAGATATGTCTATTGTAATTCCTGCGCATAATATACCAGTATTTAAACCTGCAAAATCCTTCACAGAATTAGTGAAAAAAAATGTTCCTATAAAAGAATAAATAGTCAGGAAATACGATTAATCATATATAATAATCAAAAAAAATTATGCCAAACGGAAAAAAAAGAAAAAGACGCAAAATAGCAACTCATAAAAGAAAAAAAAGAAATAGGAAAAATAGGCATAAAAAGAAATAAAATAAATAATAATTTTTAAAACTTTTTTCCTTGTTTTTGTGTATGAATAAAGAGTTAATTATAAATGCAGAAGAACAAGAAATTAAAATAGCTCTTTTAGAAGAAGGAAAGTTACTGGAACTTCATAGAGATATTTTGGATAAAAAATTCTCTGTAGGAGACATTTATTTGGGTATAGTTAAAAAAATATTATATGGATTAAATGCCGTTATCATAGATATAGGACATTCGAAAGGAGCCTTTTTGCATTATGATGATATTGGACTTAAAATAGATCAAATGCTAAATTTGACATCCAATAACCACATAAAAAAAGAATCTAATCAAAAAAATAAAAATTCCATAGATCATATATTACATATTGGACAAAAAATTTTGGTTCAAATTTCTAAAGAACCTATTTCTAATAAAGGCCCAAAACTTACTACAAAAATTTGTATTCCAGGTAGAAATTTAATACTTATTCCTTTTTCAGATAAAATTTCTCTTTCTAAGAAAATAAAAAATATAAAAGAAAGAAATAGACTAATTTCTTACATAAAGAAAATAAAACCTAATGAATTTGGTATTATTATTCGTACGGCTGCTAATAATGAACTAGAAAAAGTTCTTCATGAAGAACTAATTTTTTTAATCAAAAAATGGAAAAAAAAATTAAATAATTTAATGAAGCTTTTACCACCCATTCGAATATTAAGTGAAAGTAATAAAATTTATTGTTTATTGAGAGATATATTCAATGATGATTTTAAATCTATTTATTGTAATAACAATTTTTTGTGTCAAGAAATACATTCATATTTATCTTTAATTGCTCCAAAAAAAATAAATATCATTAAATATTATAAAGGAAACGTTCCCATATTTGAAAAATATGGAATAGAAAAACAAATACAAATTTTTTTAGGTAAAAATGTTCCATTGGGAAATGGAGCTTATCTGATTATAGAACATACTGAAGCTTTACACGTGATAGATGTGAATAGTGGAATGAGTAATCATATGATGAAGAATTGTACAGAATCAGAAAGAATTGATAATATATTTAAAATTAATTTATTAGCAGCAACAGAAATAGCAAGACAACTCAGATTAAGAGATATGGGAGGTATAATTGTCGTGGATTTTATAGATATGTATGATTCTGTACAAAAAAAACAGCTATATGAACATTTAAAGGAAAAAATGAAAAATGATCGAGCAAAACACCAAATTTTACCTCCTACTAAATTTGGTTTAGTTCAATTTACTCGTCATAGAGTAAGACCCGAATTAAAAAAAATGAATATAAATAATAAACAATATAAAAATTCTCCTGAAAATTATATTCATCATTTAGAATTTGTAATAGAAATTATTATAAATAAAAATCATAAAGGAATACAATTACATATTCATTCTTTTGTTTCAGCTTATTTAAAAAAAGGATTTCCTTCTATTCAACAAAAATGGTTTTTAAAATATAAAACATGGATTAAAATAATTCCAAAAGATTCATTTGAATATACAGAATATCAAATTTTAAATAAAAATCATGAAATAGTATCATCTTCTTTTTATTTTCATTAACTTTTAAAATTTTTAAATAGTGGGCGTGGTGAAACCGGTAGACACGTCAGAATTAGGATCTGATGCCTGTTAGGCATAAGGGTTCGAATCCCTTCGCCCGCATTAATTAATTTTTTATATTTCTTTTTTTATATCCTATATAAATTTGTCTAGGTCTTCCTATAGGATCTCTATTTAATTTCATTTCTTTCCAATGAGCCATCCATCCTGGTAATCGACCTAAAGCAAACATAACAGTAAACATATCTTTTGGGATTCCTATAGATTGATAAATGATTCCTGAATAGAAATCAATATTAGGATAAAGTTTTTTTTCTATAAAATAAGAATCCTGAAGAGCTTTTTCTTCAAGATTTTTCGCCAATTCTAATATGGGATCAGAAATCCTTAATTTTTTAATAAGATTTTCGGCAACTTTTTTAGCTATCCTAGCTCTAGGATCAAAATTTTTATAAATTCTATGTCCAAATCCCATAAGTCTAAATGGATCTTTTTTATTTTTTGCTTTCTCTATCCATTTTGTTATATTTCCTCCATTTTTCAAGATAGTTTCTAACATTTCAATTACAGCTTGATTTGCCCCTCCATGTAATCTTCCCCAAAGAGCACTCATTCCTGCAGATATAGAAGAAAATAGGCCAGTATGAGCTGATCCTAATAATCTAACAGTAGTTGTAGAGCAATTTTGCTCATGATCTGCATGTAATATTAAAATTTTATTCAAAGCATCAGAAATAATCGGATTTTGTTCATAAGATTTATTAGGAATAGAAAAAAACATTTTTAACAAATTGGATATATAATCAAGATGATCATCCGCATGAGAAGGTGGTAACCCTACTTTTTTTCTATAAGTTAAAGCAGCTAACATTGGTAATTTAGCTAATAAATGAAGATACATATCTTCTTCCTGTAAACAATTTATGAATATATCCAAAATATAGGTCAAAGAAGATAAAATCCCCATTGGATGATAAAAATTTGGGATTTTATCAAGTATTTGGTTTATTTCTTTATGAATAGAATTAAATTTTTTTATTTTTTCAGAAAAAGATTTTAATTGTGCAGTATTAGGAAGTTCTCCATTTAAAATCAAATAACTAGTTTCTATAAATGAACATTTATTAATAATTTGTTCAATAGGATATCCTCGATATAAAAGTACTCCTTTTTCTCCGTCTATGAAACTAATAGAACTTTTTGTTATTCCTGTATTTTTAAATCCTGGATCAAATGTAATAAAACCTGTATTTTCTCTTAACTGAGAAATATTGATGGCCTTTTCATAAAAAGTTCCATAAATTATAGGAAGTTTGTAATGATATCCATTGATATTAAAATTTACGACACTGCACATAATGAATAAATTTATTATATAATATATAATAATATAAGTAAAATGTAACTTTTATATTTTATAAATCATTTCATCAAATGAAATAAGAGTATCAAATCCTTTATTAGAAAAATAATTTTTCATTCCTTTTCTAGAACTTATCAAAACAAAATCTCCTCCCCAAGCACCTAAACTTTTTACTATTCCTAAATAATCTGGAAAATATATTTCTTTAACAGTAGGAAGATTTAGTATTTTTGATATAATATTTTCATGTTTTAACAATAATTCTTCAAATTCTTTTAATGTTTTACAAAAAGGAATTTTTTGAGTGATAGAAGATATGGCTTCAATATTTTCATGAGATATATTAGAAATATTCGAACGAAAATATTGTATTTCATCACAAGTATTTTGTTTTTTGTTAAGATGTAGAAAAAAAAGCTGATTTTTAAATGGAGGATTAAATTCTACGGGAACAATATGAGGTTTTTGATTCCATAATTTATAAATTATGGGTTTAGAAATTGAAACACAAGCTATATCATATCCACTACCTGGAAAATAGTTTCCTAATAACATGTAAGGATCTATGTTTGCCCATTTTGCTATGTTATTAATTAAAGTAGAACTGCTCCCTAATCCCCAGTTTCTAGGAAATTCTAATTGTGTTCTAACATATATTCCTAATGAATTGATAAGAAAATTTTTTTGAATTTTTTTAGATTTTAATAATAAATCTCTTAGTTTAAGAGCTATATTTTTTTCTGTTTCGTAACAAATCTCCAAAGAAGGAAGTTGAAATACTCCTTCAAACCAAAGTTGATTCACTTCATCATAACATTTCCAATGTAAAACAGAAGAAAAATTATGGCTAAATATTGTGAATGATTGTCCTTTAATTGTAGGGAGAGCTAATCCACAGGCTCCATATAAAATAAAATATTCTCCTGTTAATAATAATTTTCCATGACTATAAAAAAAATGTCTATACCTATATTGATGCATTATGGATTTTTTTAGGAATAATTTTTTGAAATTTTTTTCATTAAATTTTGTAAAATATTACCTGGCCCTATTTCTGTAAATGAAATGGCTCCATGATTTATCATATTTTTTATAGATTGTTTCCATTTAACTGGAGAAGTTAATTGTTTTACAATATTTTTTTTTATATCACAAGATTTTATAACAGGAAGAGCTGTTACATTTTGGTATATTGGATATTTGGAATCTTTAAAAAAAATTTTATTTACAATTTTTTGAAATTTTTTTTTAGCTGGCTCCATAATCGGAGAATGAAAAGCTCCATGAACAGGAAGAATAAATATTTTTTTAGCTCCTATTTTTTTTAGAAAAAAACAAACTCTTTTCAAAGCTTGAATTTCTCCAGAAATTACTAATTGTTCAGGACTATTATAATTAGATGGAACTATAATGCCCCGATCTTTTTTACAAACTTCTTCTATAATGGAATCTTTTAATCCAAATATAACAGCCATACCTCCATGAGTGGATTCACAAATATTTTGCATAATTGATGCTCTTTGATTCACTAATTTTAATCCATCTTCAAAAGAAAATACCTTAATTGCAGCTAAGGCAGATAATTCTCCTAGAGAATGTCCAGCTACCATATCAGGATTAAAATTATTTGATATTTTTGCTTTTATAACTGAATATATATAAATAGCTAATTGTGTATATATTGTATTTTTTAAAGTTTCCATAGATCCTTCAAACATAATAGATGTCATTCGGAAACCCAAAACCTCGTCAGATAATTGAAATAATTTCTTTGCTAAATGAGAATTTTTGTATAAATCTTTTCCCATTCCTACGAATTGAGATCCTTGACCAGGAAATAGATAAGCTTTCATATTGATAAAAAAATTTTTAAATTAATTATTACATGAAAATCACTGATACCCATACACATTTATACATGAAAGAATTTGATGAAGATATTCATTTTGTAATACAAAAAGCCTTTCATAAAGGAATCAATAGATTTCTACTTCCCTCAATAGATAGTTCTACTGTTCCTAATATATTAAAATTAGAAAAAAAATATCCTAATGTATGTTTTCCCATGGTAGGATTGCATCCTAGTAAAATTAATTCATTTAATTTAGAAAAAGAATTACAAAATATAAAAATATGGTTAGATAACCATTCCTTTATTTCTATAGGAGAAATTGGAATGGATCTACATTTAGGGAAAAAATTTGTCTTAGAACAGGAATATGCTTTTAAAACTCAAATACAATGGGCAAAACAAAAAAAACTTCCCGTAGTTATACATTGTAGAAAAGCTTTTGATCAAGTTTTTGATATTTTATTAAAAGAAAAAAATTCTTATCTAAAAGGTGTTTTTCATTGTTTCTCAGGAACTTTAGACCAAGCTAAAAGAATTATTGATTTTGGAATCAAATTAGGTATTGGGGGGATGATTACTTTTAAAAATAATCTTATTAGTCAATTTTTACATAAAATAAGTTTGAATCACATAGTATTAGAAACAGATTCTCCTTATCTTTCTCCACATCCTTTTAGAGGGAAAAGAAATGAACCGGAAAATTTGAGAATAATTTTAAAAAAACTATCACATATCTATTCTACATCAGAAGAAAAAATATCCGATATTATTCATTTGAATGTAGAAAAATTATTTTTTTAAAAAGAAAAAAATTTTTCATACCATTTTAGATGGATTAACTAATTTTTCAAATTCATCAATTGTTAAATATCCTAATCGAATCGCTTCTTTTTTTAAGGTACTATTATTTTCATAAGCAGATTTTGCAATTTTTGCTGATTTTTCATATCCAATATGACTATTAAGTGCTGTAACTAACATCAAAGATTTATCCAAAAATTCTTTAATTCTATGATGGTTTGGTTTTATTCCTTTGACACATAAAGAAGAAAAAGAAGTACAAGCATCTGCAAGAAGTTGGGA
The DNA here is from genome assembly GCF_011290385.1 of Blattabacterium sp. DPU. Lineage (NCBI taxonomy): Bacteria > Pseudomonadati > Bacteroidota > Flavobacteriia > Flavobacteriales > Blattabacteriaceae > Blattabacterium > Blattabacterium sp. DPU. Next base: position 597,309 of record NZ_CP049785.1, on the reverse strand, counting down.
AGATTGTAAAAAATTATATGCCATTAATGGTTTAGAAACATTTAATTCATAATTTCCTGAAGAACCCGCTATAGAAATAACTGTATCATTTCCTATAATTTGAGTACAAACCATAATAATAGCTTCACATTGAGTAGGATTTACCTTACCTGGCATTATAGAAGATCCAGGTTCATTTTCTGGAATATAAATTTCTCCAATACCAGAACGTGGTCCAGAAGATAAAAAACGAATGTCATTTGAAATTTTCATTAAAGAAATAGCTATTTGTTTAAGAGCTGAATGAGATCCCACTATAGCATCATGAGATGCAATTGCTTCAAACTTATTTTTCGCTATTTTAAAAGGTAAACCAGTATATTTAGATATATACTCAGTTATTTTTATGTCATATCCTTTAGGAGCATTCAATCCCGTTCCTACGGCTGTTCCTCCTATGGCTAATTCAGAAAGATGATCTAAAGTTTTTTTTATAGCATTTAATCCATGATCTATTTGGGAAACATATCCGGAAAATTCTTGTCCTAAAGTAATAGGAGTTGCATCCATAAGATGAGTTCTTCCTATTTTAATAATATTATGAAATAATTTGGATTTCTCTTCCAAAGTTTCTTTTAATTTTTGTATAGAAGGAATAGTTTTTTTAACTAATTTTTGATAAGAGGCTATATGCATAGCTGTAGGAAAAGTATCATTGGATGATTGAGACATATTTACATCATCATTAGGATGAATAAAAGATGGGAGAGTTCCTAATTTTCCTCCCATTAAAACATGAGCTCTGTTAGAAATAACCTCATTAACATTCATATTTGTGTGAGTTCCTGAACCTGTTTGCCATATAACTAAAGGAAACTGATCATTTAATTTTTCCTTTATAATTTCGTCACAAACTAAGGATATCATATCTTTCTTTTTTTTGGATAAAAAACCCAATTCAAAATTAACATGAGCAGCAGCTTTTTTTAAAAAACCATATGCATGAATTATTTCAATAGGCATAGAAGCCTTTGGACCAATTACAAAATTATTTCTAGATCTTTCTGTTTGTGCTCCCCAATATTTATTGATAGGTACTTTTACGATTCCTAAAGTATCTTTTTCTATTCTATATGTCATTATTCTATTTTTTTACGAAATTATATAATAAATTATAACTCATATATGATTCTTAAATTTATAGGCTTTTTGTTTTTTTTACTCATAACTATATCTGGTTTTTGGTGCGTATTTTTTTTATCTTTTTTTAGCATTTACTGGATTATGAGTATATTGATTAATATATTGACAATTTATTTTAAGTTTAAATATGTTAAAAGAAAAAAAATACGGAATATTTAAAAATAAATATTTTTGGATTAGTATTTTTTTCTTTATATGGATGTCTTTTTTTGATTCTAACTCTTTAATTCTACATTACAAATTTCAGAGAAATATTCAGGAAATGACATATAATAGAAATTTTTTGAAAAAAAAAATTTCATTGGAAGGGATTCTATTAAAAAAATTAACTGCAGATTCTAAATATCTTGAAAAAATAGCAAGAGAAAAATTTTATATGAAAAAAAAAGATGAAGATTTATTTATTGTTTCTAGATGCAATCGAAAATACAATCTAACGTCCCATATAAATGAGTAAAATACTTAAATCTGAAGGAGAGATTCCACTAATTCTTGAAGCTTGAGCTAATGATATTGGACGATAATAATCCAATTTTTCTCTTGCTTCTGAAGAAAGAGATTTTATTGATTTGTAATCAAAATTATTTGGAATTTTAATATTTTCCAATCTTAATAATTTTTTTGCATTTTCTTTTTCTCTATTTATATATCCCTTATATTTGATTCTAATTGAAACTTGTTCTAATATTTCCTGGGTAAAACTGTTTTTTTTAATTTCCTCCATTAAAAATGGAATATAAATAATGTCTTTAATATCAATTTCAGAACGAGATAAAATAGTATCTATTTTTTTTTCCTGATGTATTTTAGGAGATTTTTTAGAATGTAATATAGGATTTATAGTTTTTGGTTCAAAATTTTTATTTTGAAATAAATGCATACATTTTTCTATTTTATATTTTTTTTTATTTAACAGTATCATTTTATCTTCTGAAATTAAACCTATATTATATCCCATAGGAGTCAATCTTTCATCAGCATTATCTTGTCGTAATAACATTCTATATTCAGCTCTTGAAGTAAACATTCGATAAGGTTCTTTTGTTCCTTTTGTAATCAAATCATCTATTAAAACTCCAATATAAGCCTGATTCCTTTTAAGAATAAAAGGTTCTTTTTTATGAATTTTTAAATGAACATTAATCCCTGCTATTAATCCTTGAGCCGCAGCCTCTTCATATCCAGTAGTTCCATTAATTTGTCCCGCAAAAAAAAGATTTTCTATGATTTTACTTTCTAAAGTAATTTTTAATTGTTCCGGTGGAAAATAATCATATTCGATAGCATATCCAGGTTTTAATATTTTTACTTCTTCAAAACCTGAAATTTGCTTTAAAGATTGATATTGTATTTCTTCTGGAAAAGAAGTGGAAAAACCATTGACATATACTTCCACAGTATTCCATCCTTCTGGTTCAACAAAAATGGTATGTTCTTTTTTATCCGAAAATCGGAAAACTTTTTCTTCTATAGAAGGACAATATCTAGGACTAATTCCTTGAATGGAACCTGTATAAATTGGAGAATGATTGAAATTATGACGTATAAAATCATGTACTCTTTTATTGGTGTAAGTAATATAACATTTTTTTTGTTTTTCTAATTTTTTTGTTTTATAAAAAAATGAAAATTTTTTTGGATCTATATCTCCATTTTGAGATTTCATTTTATCATAATTTAAAGAACGTCCATCTACTCTTGGGGACGTTCCTGTTTTCATTCTTCCAAATTTAAATCCAAAATTTTCAGTTAATTGCTCCGTAATTCCTTTTACTTCTTGCTCCGCTATTCTTCCTCCATGAAATTTTTTTTTACCAATATGTATTTTTCCATTTAAAAAAGTTCCGTTTGTAAGGATTACTGATTTTCCTTTAATTTTTAATCCAAAATAAGTTTGAACTCCTGTAACTTTATTTTTTTCTATTATTAAAGATGTAACTGTATCTTGGTATAAGTCTAATTGAGCATTTTTTTCTATAAGAAATCTCCAATAGTAGGAAAATAGTTTTCTATCACATTGAGCTCTAGGGCTCCACATAGCAGGTCCCTTAGATTGATTCAGCATTCTAAATTGAATGGTGCTATAATCTGTAATTATTCCAGAATATCCACCCAAAGCATCTATTTCTCTAATAATCTGACCTTTAGCAATTCCTCCCATAGCGGGATTACATGACATTTGACCTATAGTTTGCAAATTAGTAGTAATAAGCAAAGTTTTAGATCCCATATTAGAAGCTGCAGAAGCCGCTTCAATTCCAGCATGTCCTCCTCCAACTACAATAACATCATATATGTTTGAAAACATGAATTTTTAAAATTGAAATAAATTTAAATAAAACTCTTCTTTTTTTTTCATAATTTTTTTATCTGTAAAATTATGGTCATCATATCTTAAAAGATGTAATATAGCATGGATCATAACACGTTTTAATTCATACATAAAATATTGATTCCATTGTTTGGAATTTTCATAAATCCTATCTACACTAATAAATACATCTCCAGAAATGGATTTATTAATTGAATAATTAAACGTAAGCACATCTGTATAAAAATTTTTTTTCAAATATTTTCGATTTAAATCTAAAAGAAAATTGTCAGTACAAAAAATATAGTTAATATTTCCAATATATACTCCTTCATTATTTAATATAATACAGATTTCTTTAATCAATAAAGATCCTTTTTTAAGGTAGAAATCAGAAATTTCATAAAATAATCTAATCATTATCAAATAATATTTCCTATTTTAGGAATTAAAAATTTACATGTTTTGATTACAAAAAAAATCATTCCTAATATATTTACTTTATTAAATTTATTTTTTGGATGTATCTCTATAATATTATTACAATCTAAAAATTTTAATTATTCTGCTATGTTTACTTTATTTTCAATAATCTTTGATTTTTTGGATGGTTTTTTTTCTAGATTAATAAAAAATAAAAATAAATTTGGAAAAGAATTAGATTCTTTAGCAGATATGGTTTCTTTTGGGGTAGTTCCATCTATTATAGTTTTTCTTTTATTAGAAAATAAAACTCCAATTCCATTTGTTGAGTATTTAGCTTTTTTTATTTCCATTTTTTCTGCATATCGTTTAGCTAAATTTAATATTACGCCTCACAATAATTATATAATCGGACTAACAACTCCCATGAATACCTTATTTTTTTCTTCTTTATCTATCATAATTACAAATGATACTCTTTTTTTTATAAATCAAAAAATTATATATTTTATTACAATGCTTTTTATGATATTTTTTTCTTGTTATTTTTTAGTATCTCAGATGAAAATGCTTTCTTTCAATTTTGAAGATTTTTCTTGGAAAAAGAACAAAATACGTTATGTTTTTTTATTAATTAGTATATTTCTTTTATTAACTTTACATATAATGGCTTTACCATGTATTATTATTTATTATATAATAACTTCAATTTATTTTCACAAAAAAAATTCATAATTAAAATATGAAATTAAAACTTCATCGTCCTATTTGTTTTTTTGATATAGAAGCAACAGGAATTAATATAGGAAAAGATAGAATTATAGAGATATCTATATTAAAAATATTTCCCAATGGGAGTCAAGAAGATAAAACTTGGTTAATTTATCCCGGAATCCCTATTCCTCCACAATCTACCGCTATTCATGGAATCAAAAATGAAGATGTAGCGGGAAAAATGAAATTTAAAGATGTGGCTTCTTCTATTTTTAAAATGATTGAAAATACAGATTTAGCAGGATATAATTCTAACAGATTTGATATTCCAATTTTAGCAGAAGAAATGCTTCGTGCAGGAATATCTTTTGATATCAAAAAATATAAAACTATAGATGTACAAGTGATTTTTCATAAAATGGAACCTAGAACACTTTCTGCTGCTTACAAATATTATTGTAATAAAAATCTTATGAAAGCTCATAGTTCTAAAGCTGATACATTTGCTACATATGAAATACTATTGGCACAATTGGAAAAATATGAAAATCTAAAAAAAGATGTCAAAAGTTTAAATCAATTTTCTCATCAAAAAAATATAGCAGATTTAGCAGGATTCGTAAAAATAGATGAAGAAGGAAATGAAATATTCAATTTTGGAAAATATAAAGGAGAAAAAGTTTTTGAAATCTTTGAAAAAGACCCTAATTATTATGGATGGATACAGAATTCAGATTTTCCATTATATACAAAAAAAATATTAACAGGAATTAAATTAAAAAAATTTAATCAATAAATATTTATTTTTGATTAAGATCTTTTAATTTCGTTGATATAAAATTCGCAAGATTTTTACCATGTAGTAAATCTTTGGATAACAGAGTCAAATCTAAAGCTTCTTGTATTATTTTTTTTCTTTTTTCTTCTGATATTTCTTTTAATATTTTTTTCATCAAAGAATGATTTGTATTTACGATTAATTGATAATGTTTATCTTTTTTTACTTTTTCTTGTCCTAGAGTAGAATTCATTTCTTCTATTCTTCTTATAAATTCTGGAATGATAATTAAAAAAGGATTATCTTTTATTGACAAATCTTCTAATTGTATGGAAAATTGATAATTATCCATGATATGATTGAGGATGATATTTTTTAAATCTTGTTTTTCTTTCTCAGAAAGTTCTGAATTTAATTTTTCTTCTTTTTTATAATCAATTAATTTATCAATATGATCTGAGTCAACTCGAACAAAACAAATATCTTGATAAGATAATTCTAATTTATGGATTAAATGAACTGAAAGAGGACTATCAAAAATCAAAACTTCATAGCATCTATCTTGAGCTTCTTTAATAGAACTATATTGTTTATCTGCATCTGAATAATAAAGAAAAACAATTTTTCCTTTTTTATTTTTTTGAGTGTTTTTTATTTTTTCCCTAAACTCTTCCAGAGTAAAATAATTTTTATTTATAGTATAAAAAACAAAAAATTTGATAACCTTATCGAAAAAATTTTGTGAACTAATCATTCCATATTCCACTATAATTTTGATATCTTTCCATTTTTTTTGAAAATCTGTTCTATTATTTAGAAACATAGTTTCTAGTTTATCTGCCACTTTTCTTGTGATATATTTAGATATATTTTTAACAGATGCATCAGATTGTAAATGAGAACGTGATACATTAAGAGGAATATCTGGAGAGTCTATGACTCCTCTTAATAAACTAAGAAAATCTGGAACAATTCCTTCCAAATTATCCGTAATATAAACCTGATTTTGATACAAATGAATTTTATCTTTTTGTATATCTATTCTTTTTTCTATTTTAGGAAAATATAAAATTCCTGTTAAATGAAAAGGATGATCTATATTTAAATGAACCCAAAATAAAGGATCTTCTAATTGATTTGTATATAATTCATGATAAAAATCTAAATAATTTTTATCGTTCAATTGAAGGGGACTTTTTTTCCAAGCAGGATTCACATTATTAATAACAATTTCTTTTTCTTTTTCATCGATAGATGATAAAGAGATTGTTATAGGCATAAATTTACAGTATTTATGCAATAATTTTAAAACGTAATCATGTTCTAGAAATTTTTTGTCTTCTTCATTAAGAAATAAAATAATTTCTGTACCTCTATCTCTTTTTTCAGTTTTTTCCATGATGAAATTTGGATTTCCTTCACAAGACCAAAATATGGATGATGCGTTTTTTTTATAAGATTGAGTCAGTATTGTTACTTTATTTGCTACCATAAAAGAAGAATAAAAACCTAATCCAAAATGTCCAATAATATTAGAAAAATCCGTTGTTTTTTTATATTTTTTAACAAATTCTTCCGCTCCAGAAAAAGCTATTTGATTAATATACTTATCCACTTCTTCTTCAGTCATCCCTATTCCATTATCTATAACATGAAATGTGTTATTCATTTTATCTATGACTACTTTAACTTTAAAATCGTTAATGATATCATATAAATTTTCTAATTTTATTAAAGTTTTTAATTTGACAATAGCATCTACAGCATTAGAAACTAATTCACGCAAAAAAACTTCTTGATCCGAATAAAGAAATTTTTTAATAATAGGAAAAATATTATCTGAAGTAACACTAATTTTATTATTTACCATAGAATACGTAATTATACAGAAAAACCAACGTAAAGCATTATAAACAAAAATTATACCATATAAATACTATGTCAATATGACAGTTCAATTTGGTTTTACTCAAAAAAATAATTAACAAATTTGTTTTCATCAAATACTTTTAAATCTTGTATTTTTTCTCCTATACCTAAATATTGTATAGGAATTTTAAATTGATTCATGATTCCAATTCCTACTCCTCCTTTAGCTGTTCCTTCTATTTTAGTTAAAATAATGGAAGAAATTGGAATGAAATAGGTAAATTGTCTAACTTGTTCAAAAGCATTTTGGCCCGTTGTTGCATCTAAAACAAGTATAATTTCATGAGGGGATTTGGACATTATTTTTTTCGTGACTCTACTTATTTTAGAAAGCTCTTCCATAAGACTAACTCGATTTTGTAATCGTCCAGCTGTATCAATTAATACCACATCTTTTTTTTTAGATTTTGCAGATTGTAAAGTATCATATGCCACAGACGCCGGATCTGCATGTATATGTTGTTTTACTAAAGGAACTCCAGCTTTATTTGACCATATTTCAAGTTGATCTATAGCGGCCGCTCTAAATGTATCTGCTGCACCTATAATAACATGAAAACCCTTTTTTTTTAGAAAAAAAGCTAATTTACCAATTGTAGTTGTTTTTCCTACTCCATTGACTCCTACCATTAAAATAACATATGGTTTTTCGATACTTTTTTTTATTTTTTTTTCTAAACAAATATTTTCAATATCTATAAAAAGATTTTTAATTTCTTCCTTAAGAAAATTATAAATATTTTGAGAATTTTCATATTTTTCTTTTTTAACTTTTTTCTCTAAGTTATTGATAATTTTAATAGTAGTTTTTGTTCCTATGTCTGCAGATAATAATATCTCTTCTATACGATCAATTACATTGATATCTATGTTTGATTTTTTAGAGAAAAGATTTTTTAGTTTAGAGAAAAAAGATTCTTTAGTTTTTTCTAACTCATGCTCATAATTGAATGTTTGATTTGTTTCTTTTTTCAAAAACATTGTAAATTTTTATTTTTTATAAAAAAATTTTTCAATTTTTCATCAGAAATCATTTTATTTACAAAAACGTAACACCCAGATTTGTTAGATTTGACTATTTTTATAGCCAAAGTCATTTTTTTCAAAACCTTTTTGTTTTGGTTGTTTTTTATTCCTTTTTTAGACATTTTTTATTTGATTTCTTTATGAATTGTATATTTTTTTAATACTGGATTATATTTTTTTAGCTCGATTCTGTTTGGAGTATTTTTTTTATTTTTTGTTGTAATATATCTAGAACAACCAGAAATCCCAATTTTTCTTTGTTCAACACATTCTAATATAACTTGTATTCTATTTCCTTTTTTTCCCATTTTATTTAAAATTTAATTATAATTTATATTTAAAACGTTTTAAAACTTTTTCTATTCCTATTTTATTGATAAGTTTTATAGTAGAAGTACAAATTTTTAAAGTGATCCATTTTTTTTCTTTTATTAAAAAAAAACGTTTTTTACATAAATTAATGTTGAAACGACGTTTTTTTTTGTTATTTGCATGAGAAACTCTATTTCCTATCATTGCTTTTTTTCCTGTTAATTCACAAATTTTTGACATAATAATTTTTTTTTTAACTTGCCAAAATAGCTAATATAAATAAATTATAAAGACATTTCATGTCAGGACATAGTAAATGGTCAAATATACAACATAGAAAATCAAATCAGGATTTCAAAAAATCTAAAAAATTTTCAAAAATCATTAAAGAAATTTATACAGCTGTAAAAAAATCAGGAACAAATAATTCTCGATTTAAAAATGCTATTTTAAATGCAAAATCCCTCAATATTCCTAAAAATACTATAGAAAAAGCTATAAAAAAAGCTTTACAGATAAGAACGGATAATTACAAAAATATAAATTTAGAAGGATTAATTCATGGAATTAGCATTATTATAGAATGTATGACGAACAATAGTATTAGAACAACTTCCAATATTAGAGCTATTTTTAATAAAAATGGAGGAAGATTATGTCATAATGGGGAATTAACTCATTTTTTTCAAAAAATGGGTGTTTTTTGCATAAAAAAAAAAGATATTCATTTTTCAATGGAAGATTTTGAATTAATGTCAATAGATTTTGGAGCTTTAAATTTTACGATAGACCATTCTATGGTTTATTTGTATACAGATTTTGAATATTTTGGGGCTATGAAAAACAATTTAGAAAAGTTAAAAATACTATACGAATATAAAATCAAATGTATACCTAAACAAATTAAATGTATTTCAGAAGAAAAGAAAAATAAAGTTTTAAATTTAATTGAAAAAATTTATCTAAATGAAGATGTAGAAAATATTTACTCAAATTTACATGATAATAAAAAGTAAAATGTCCTATCGCATTTAAAAAAAAAAATGAGGAAAGTCCGGACACCGTAGAGCAACACAATGGGTAACGCCCATCCATCGAAAGGTGAGGAATAGTGCAACAGAAAGAATGTACAGATTAATTGCTGTAGTGAAATCATGTAAACTCTGTGTGGTGAAATGCCATGTATACCGGAAAACTAGCTCGGTTGAAACCGGGGGGTAGGCAGATTGAGATCATGGGTAACCTAGGTCCTAGATAAATGATAGGGTTAAAACAGAATCCGGCTTACAATTTTACTTTTGGGAGAGATGGCCGAGAGGATTAAGGCGCACGTCTGGAAAGCGTGTTCACAAAAAGTGTCAAGGGTTCGAATCCCTTTCTCTCCGCTTTATTTATTTTTTTGGAATTTTTCTATATCTTCTAGTTGTTTTTCTATCAAATTAGTCCTAATCCCTAATAATCGATCTATGTCTTTAGAAGCCCCTTGTAATTTATTTTGAGCTTGATGAAGTAACAATCCAAATTTTTTGAATTCCTGTTTTACCGTTTCTAAAATTTTCCATACTTCAGAACTTCTTTTTTGAATAGCTAAAGTTCTAAATCCAATTTGTAAGCTATTTAATACAGCAGCTAATGTCGACGGACCTGCTATTACTGTTTTATATTTTCTTAATAATTCTTCCAATAATCCAGAATTTCTTGTTATTTCAGCATATATTCCTTCAAAAGGTAAAAAAAGAATAGCAAAATCAGTAGTATGTGGAGGATCTATATACTTTTCTAGAATATCTTTTGACATTTTTTTAAGTACAGATTCCATATTTTTTATGGCTATTTCTATATTCTTTTTTTCTCCATTATGATAAGCTTTTTGTACTTTTTCATAAGTTTCCTTTGGAAACTTAACATCAATAGGTAACCAGATCATATTTCCATTTTCAAGTCCTGGAAGTTTAATCGCAAATTCTACGACAAAATTTGTATTAGATTTAGTAATAACATTAGAAGCATATTGTTCTGGAGATAAAATCTGTTCTAAAAGCATGGAAAGTTGCATTTCACTAAAACTTCCACATATTTTCACATGATTTAAGGTTCTTTTTAAAGAACTTACATCTTTAGCTAAAATTTTCATTTCTCCTAACCCTTCTTGTAAAAAAAATAATTGATTTCCAATTATTTCAAATGATTTTCCCAAATGGACATTTAAAGAAGTTTGAAGCTTATCATTAACATTTTCTTTGATTTCCTCTAGTTTTTTCTCAATAACTTGAATAAGTTTATCTTGTGATGCATGAACAGAATTTAATTTTTGATTTTGATAATCGAAATAAAATTGAATTTTTTGATCAATAGTATCCTGAATAATTTTTATATTTTGTATTAAACCATTTTTCATATCAATTAAAGAATCATCCATTTCATTTTTACTACATTTAGATAATTTATGAATTTCATTTTGTTGATCTTTAAATTCTTTTCTAAAAAAAAGTTCTAATTTTCTAAAAAAATATATGCATATGAAAAAAATAAAGAAACTAATAAATATAAATGAATAATACATTTAAATCATGAAGAAAAAATAGCGGGAATAGGACTCGAACCTATGACCTTCGGGTTATGAGCCCGACGAGCTACCAACTGCTCCATCCCGCGAATATTATATTCGTTAATATAATGTTTTTCATTTACAAATACAAAATCAAATATTAAAAAATTTATTCATCCATTCATAGATATTAAAAATTCCTCATTATTTTGGGTTCTAGACATCCTAGATCTTAAAAATTCCATAGCTTCTACTGGATTCATATCGGAAAGATGTTTCCGCAAAATCCACATTCTTTGTAATGTTTTAGGGTCAAGTAAAAGATCATCTTTTCTTGTACTAGAAGAGACAAGATCAATAGCTGGATAAATTCGTTTATTGGCTATTTTTCTATCTAATTGAAGTTCTTTATTTCCTGTTCCTTTAAATTCTTCAAAAATTACTTCATCCATTTTTGATCCTGTATCGATCATAGCTGTGGCAATTATAGATAAGGATCCTCCATTTTCTATATTTCTAGCCGCTCCAAAAAATCTTTTGGGTTTGTGTAATGCATTTGCATCTACTCCTCCTGATAATACCTTACCAGATGCAGGAGCAACCGTGTTATAAGCTCGTGCTAAACGTGTTATAGAATCTAACAATATAACTACGTCATGTGAACTTTCCACCATTCTTTTTGCTTTTTGTAAAACAATATTGGCAACTTTAACATGTCTATCTGCTGGCTCATCAAAAGTAGATGCAATGACCTCTCCTTTGACATTTCTCTGCATATCTGTTACTTCTTCTGGACGTTCATCTATTAATAATATAATTAGATATACTTCAGGATGATTAGCCGCAATAGCATTAGCTATTTCTTTTAATAAAGTAGTTTTTCCTGTTTTTGGAGGAGCCACAATCATTCCTCTCTGTCCTTTTCCTATGGGAGTAAAAAGATCTACAATTCTTGTAGAAAGAGTTGCATTTCTTTCAGCTAATTTAAATTTTTCATTTGGAAATAATGGAGTCAAATGTTCAAAAGAATCTCTATCCCTTACAAAAGAAGGAGATCTTCCATTGATCTCAAGAATTTTAATTAGAGGAAAATATTTTTCTCCATCTTTAGGAGGACGAACTTCTCCTCTGATTGTATCTCCTGTTTTCATTCCAAAAAGTCTGATTTGAGATTGTGAAACATAAATATCATCAGGAGATGATAAATAATTAAAATCGGAAGATCTCAAAAATCCGTAATTTTCTAGCATGATTTCTAATACTCCTTCACTTATTATTATTCCTTCAAATTCATATTCAGGAGTACGATATTTATTGGAAGATATTTTTTTTTGTGATCCGATTTCAATTCCGTGAGATGACGATGTGTTTAAAACTTCTAATCTATCATTTTTTTTCCAAAAATTTTGATGCTTTTTTTGAAATTTTGTAGATTCTTCCGAAAGTTTCGAATTAATAATTTTTAAATGTTCTTGAGAATTTTTTTTACCATTTATGCTTTTGTTTTCTGATAATTTAGATTCAGTGTTTTTTCGCATTCTAAATCCTTTTTTTAAAGGATTTTCCCTTTTTGAATGGGCAGAAGTATTCTTATTATTGAAAGAAGTATTCTTATTATTGATAATAGTAATAATTTTTTCTAGGAGTTCGTTTTTTCGTAATTGTGTACATTTTTTTAATCCTGAAGAACGAGCAATCTCCTGTAATTCAAAAAGTTTTTTACTTTTTAATTCAGTAATATCAAACATAAAATGATTGGGTTTTATATATGCTTGGTAAGTAATATACTTTATTAGTTGAAAAATAACTTAGAAACGATAAATGCAATTATACAAAAAATTAATTTGAACTTAAATAATTAAATAGGAAATTATAAAAACAATTTAATTTAATTTTTTATTATGTTATATAGAATACAAACATTATATTCCCTTATTTCTATTTTTATTTATTCTGTTTTCATATATTTTTTATTAAATCATGAAAATATAACTGATTTTTTCTATTTGAATCTGTATTTGAAAAAAATAATTTTATTTATTATAATTATATGTTTATTTATATCTATTTTAAGTTTTTTACTTTTCAATAGAAATAAATTACAAATTTTTTGTAATAAAATTAATATACTTACTAATACTAGTTATGTAATAATTCTTTTTTTTTCATATACTCAATTAAATAAATATACAACATTAATCATGTTTCTGTTTTTTATATTATGCATATGTATTTTATATCTTACAAATAAAGCCATAAAAAAAGATATAAAATTAATTGATTCTATAAATAGAATACGATGAAATGATTAAATATTCTTAATTTCAAAAGTTTTTATAAAGTTTTTAAAAATGAAAAAAACTTCATTCATTCAAAAATTGGAAGTTTCAAAAAAAGAATTTCATGAAATTTCAAAACTCATTACACAACCCAATATTATATCTAATCAGAAAAAATACAGAATATTATTAAACAAATATACAAAATTAGAAAAAATAGTTTCTTTTTATGAAGAATACAAAAAAAAATTGGCTGTACTTCAAGAAATAAATTTCATTTTAGAAAATGATTCAGATATAGAAATGAAAGAACTTGCCTCAACAGAAAAATACAATATTTTAGATAATTTATCTTCTATCGAAAAAGAATCCTATAATCTTCTACTTTCATCAAAATATGAATCTGATACAGAAGATTATAGAAATGGTGCTATATTGGAACTCCGTTCTGGAACAGGAGGAGATGAAGCATGTCTTTTTGTTGAAGATGTATTAAGAATGTACACAATGTATTTTAAAAAATCAGGGTGGAAATATAGAATTATACACGTTCAAAAAGGAGGAATAAAAGGATATAAAGAAATTATTTTAGATATAAATGGAGAAAAAGGAGTTTTTGGAAATTTAAAATTTGAATCTGGAGTTCACAGAGTACAAAGAATACCAAAAACAGAATCTCAAGGAAGAGTCCATACATCTGCTATAACCGTAGCGGTACTTCCTAAAGTAAAAGATATAGAAGTTAATCTCAATTTATCTGATATAAAGAAAGATACTTTTAGATCTAGTGGATCTGGAGGTCAGCATGTAAATAAAACAGAATCTGCTGTACGATTAACTCATATTCCAAGTAAAATCACAGTAGAATGTCAAGAAGAACGTTCTCAACATAAAAATTTTGAAAAAGCTATAAGTGTTTTACGATCTCGTATTTATCAAAAAGAAAAAGAAAAAAGATTAAAAAAAATGTCTACAAAAAGAAAATCTTTAGTCTCTACAGGAGATCGTTCTGTAAAAATTCGTACTTATAATTATCCTAAAAACAGAATCACGGATCATAGAATTCATAAATCTATTTATAATCTTACAGAATTTATGAATGGAAATATTCAAGAAATGATCAATCTATTAAAATTATTTGAAAAAAAATAATATTTTATTATTCTATATTTGTATTTGATACCAAGTTTAAATCTTGATTATCCAAAAAATTTGTATTATAGTTTCCCTTTAAAAAATCATTATTTTGCATAAGTTTTATATGAAAAGGAATAGTTGTTTGGATTCCTTCTATGACAAACTCATCTAAAGAACGACGCATTTTTTCAATAGTTTCTTTTCTAGTTTTTGCTGTAGTAATAATTTTAGCAATCATAGAATCATAATAATGTGGAACAAAATATCCTGCATAAATATGTGTGTCAATACGTACTCCTTTTCCTCCAGGTAAATGCATTTGAGTGATTTTTCCAGGAACTGGACGAAAATTATAATATGGTTCTTCTGCGTTAATTCTACATTCTATTGAATACATTTTGGGATAAAAATTTTTTTTTATAGAAAGTTTTTTTCCAAATGCTAAAAATATTTGTTCTTGAATTAAATCTAAACCAGTTATTTCTTCAGTAATAGTATGTTCTACTTGTATTCTAGGATTCATTTCCATAAAATAAAAATTTTTGTTTTTATCTACTAAAAATTCTATAGTTCCCACTCCTTCATAATGAATAGATTTAGCCGCTTTTACGGCAATTTCTCCCATTTTTTTTCTAAGAGATGGAGTTAAAAATGGAGAAGGAGCTTCTTCCACTAATTTTTGATTTCTTCTTTGAATGGAACAATCTCTTTCTGATAAATGACATATTCTTCCATATTTATCTCCTAGAATTTGAATTTCTATATGTCTTGGATTCAATATTAATTTTTCTATATACATGTCTTTCTTTCCAAAAAAAGACCAAGCCTCTTTTTTAGCTTCTTCCCAATAATTTTTTAAATGATTTTTGTCTAAAACAGATCGTATTCCTTTTCCTCCTCCCCCAGAAACAGCTTTTATAATAATTGGATATCCTATTTTATCTGCAATTTTTTCTATCTCTTTATAAGAAGATTCTACAAAACAATCAGATCCAGGTAAACAAGAAATTCCAATTTTTTTCATAGTTTTTTTGGCTGAAATTTTATTTCCCATTTGAATCATATGATTCGGTTTCGCTCCTATAAATTTTATGCCATGTTTTTGGCACATAGAAGAAAAATATGCATTTTCAGACAAAAATCCATATCCAGGATGAATTGCATCTGCATTTGTAATTTCTGCTGCAGAAATTAAATTAGGAATATTCAAATAAGATTGATATGGGTAAGGAGGACCAATGCATACAGCTTCATCCGCAAAATAAACATGTAGACTATGTTGATCTGCTGTAGAATAAACAGCTACAGTTTTAATTCCCATTTCTTTGACTGTACGTATAATTCGTAAAGCAATTTCTCCACGATTAGCTATTAATATTTTTTTAAACATTTTTAAACATAAAAATTAATAGTTAGGATCTAAAAGAAATAAAGGTTGATCATAATCAACAGGAGAAGCATCTTCCACTAAAACTTTAATCAGTTTTCCTTCTACTTCAGATTCTATGTCGTTAAATAATTTCATTGCTTCGATTACACAAACTTTTGTTCCTATTTTTATTTTATCTCCTATTTTTACAAAAGGTTCTTGATCTGGATGAGGTTTTCTATAAAATGTTCCAATCATAGGAGACTTTATGGTTAAATATTTATTTTTGTTTTTTTCTTCTGTTTTATAAAATTTATCATAAAAATCCGAAATTGAAGAAGATGATGATGAAGATATTTGAGTAGGATAAGGAGGATTCCATGAACGTTTTTCGTTTTTTATAAATGTTCTATTTTTCATGTAAATTTCAGTATTTCCCATTTTTATCTTGATCTCATCAATATTAGAATCCGAAATAAACTGAATCAATGATTTAATTTTTTTTAAATCCATAATTTTATCTTTTTATGGAGATTATATTCTTTTTTTATTTCGATCATATACAATTTTACCTCTATAATAAAGTTTATTTTCATGCCAGTATGCATGATGATATAAATGTTTTTGATTTGTTAAAATACATTTTGTTAATAAAGGTTCTTTTATTTTCAGATGACTTCTTCTCTTATTTTTTCTAGATTTTGATTGTCTTCTTTTGGGATGGGCCATAAAAATAACATATTTAATAAATTGCTAATTTAGAAATAAAAATTTTTATATCTTTTATAAATAAAATCATTTATTATGTTTTATGAGTCAATTAACTAAACGTAGTGAAAATTACTCGAAATGGTACAATGAAATTGTTGTTAAATCCGGTTTAGCAGAATTTTCCGGAATACGCGGTTTTATGATAATTAAACCATATGGATACTCTTTATGGGATAGAATGAAAACAATACTAGATAAAATGTTACAAATGACTGGACATAAAAATGTTTATTTTCCTTTACTGATCCCAAAATCTACTTTTTCAAAACAAAAAGAACATACTGAAATTTTTTCTGAGGGATGTGCAGTGGTTACACATTCTAGATTTAAAAAATATAAAGAACAAGAAAAATTAATCGTTGATCCTGAATCAAAATTGCCAGAAGAATTAGTAATTAGACCTACTTCAGAAAGTATTATATGGAAAACTTATAAACGTTGGATTCAATCTTATAGAGATTTACCTATTTTGTTTAATCAATGGGGAAATGCACTAAGATGGGAAATGCGAACACGTTTATTTCTTAGGACTACTGAATTTTTATGGCAAGAAGGACATACTGCTCATTCTACAAAAAAAGAAGCAATAGAAGAAACTATAAAAATATTAAACATTTATACCGATTTTTCAGAAAAGTTTATGGCTATTCCTGTATTACAAGGAATAAAACCATATATGGACAAATTTTCGGGTTCAGAAAAAACATATTGCATCGAAGCGCTGATGCAAGATGGAAAAGCATTACAAATTGGTACTTCACATTTTTTAGGACAAAATTTTTCGAAAGCTTTTGATGTAAAATTTACTAATCATAACGGAAAAAAAGAATATGTATGGTCTACTTCATGGGGCGTATCTACTAGATTAATAGGTGGATTAATCATGTCTCATTCTGATGATAAAGGATTAATTTTGCCTCCAAAAATAGCTCCTATACAAATTGTTATTATTCCTATTTATCCTAAAAATAAGGATAATATTGTTAATGAAATATCTATAAAAATTTTAAATATATTAAAAAATAAAGGAATAAAAGTTAAATATGATAATAGAATTACATTTACTCCTGGATGGAAATTTCATGAATATGAAATGAAAGGAATTCCTATACGAATTAGTATAGGAAAAAATGAAATCCAAAATGAAAAAGTAGAAATTTTTAGAAGAGATACATGTGAAAAAACGTATTTATCTTGGATCGATTTGAAAAATTCAATACCAAAATTACTAGATGAAATACAAAAAAATATTTATCAAAAAGCTTTTCAACGAACTCAAAAATTAATCATTAAATTAGATCATTATAATGATTTTAAAAATCAAATAAATCATTCAGGAGGATTTATTTATGCTCATTGGGATGGAACAAAAAATACAGGAAAAAAAATTCAAGAAGAAACAGAAGCAACTATCCGTTGTATTCCTATATATAATGAACAAGAAAAAGGAAAATGTATTTATTCTGGAAATCCCTCTTTGCAAAGGGTAGTTTTTTCTAAATCTTATTGAATATTTTTTAGTTTTCCTTTAAAACTATTTATCGATGAATAATTTTTCTTTTCTAAAAAAAGGGTCAATTCTTTTTTCAATCTTTCAAACACTGAAATTCCCTCTTTCATAAATTGTGTTCCAATTTGAACAGCAGATGCGCCACATAATATGTGTTCAAAAATGTCTTTCCCAGAAGAAATCCCCCCACATCCTATTATAGAAATGTCTTTACGGAGATAAGTATAAAATTTATGAATATTAGCTAAAGCAAAAGGTTTTATAATTGATCCGCCTATTCCTCCAAATCCTTTTTTAGGTCGTATAACTACTGATTCTTTATTTACATCAATAAATAGACCGTTAGGTAAACTATTGATACAAGTAATAAAAAAAATAGGAAACTGATTTAAAATCAAAGCTATATTTTTAATATGTGCATCTTGAAAATAAGGAGGCAATTTAATTCCTAAAGGTTTATTGTTAAATTTAAATATATTTTCTATAAAATTTGAAACTTTATCAAAATCATAACCTAACATATCTTCTTTTTCAAGAAGATTCGGACAAGATAAATTTAATTCTATAGCAGTAACTTTTGAAGATTCGTTTGCTTTTTGTATAAGAAAATAATTTTCTTTTGCAGATAATCCAGATATAGAAAGAAAAATAGGCTTATTTATTTTTTTTCTTTCTAAAAAATTTAAATAAAAATTAATTCCAAAATTAGGTAATCCCATAGAATTTATACTCCCTCTACTCCATTCAAAATATCTAGGCAAAACATTTCCTTTTCTTGGTTTATAAGTACAACTTTTTGTTACAACTCCTCCAGAAAAACTATGTAACAAATTGGATAATTCTTTATCTGTTGAACAAAGAACTCCTGAAGCATTCATGATACATAATGGAAGTTTAATCCCATTTATATTAGAAGAAATATCTATTTTTTTCATAATCATATCAATTGTAATAATATCCAAGTATAAAATTTTTAACTTTACTAAAACAGCTTTTTTATGGAAGAAAAAGAACAATTTTTTTTAGAAATTTATAATTTAGGAATCATAAAATTTGGAAATTTTACACTGAAAAGTGGAATGGAATCTCCTATATATATAGATTTTCGTCCAATTGCTTCTAGACCAAATTTATTAATCAAGTTATCGGATTTATTAATCCATGAAGTTCCTTCTTATAATTTTGAATTAATTTGTGGAGTTCCATACGCTGCTTTACCCATAGCTACCACTTTATCTTTGAGATCCAAAATTCCGTTAATTATTAAAAGAAAAGAAAATAAAGGATATGGAACAGAACGAATGATTGAAGGAATATATCAAAAAGGACAAAACTGCTTGATTATAGAAGATGTGATTACAAGTGGAGATAGTTTATTAAAAACTGTAATAGATCTTGAAAAAGAAGGTTTAATAATTCAAAATATTATGTCTATTCTTGATAGAGAACAAGGAGGAATTGAAAATATAAAAAAAAGAGGATATAATATACGAACTTTATTTCGTATAGGAGAAGTATTTAAAATACTAAAAAAAAAACATTTTTTGAAGGAAAAAGAAATACATATGATTCAATTTTTTTTCAAAAAAAAAAATATGAATTTCCTTCAAAAAAAGAGAATTTCTTATGAAAAAAAAAAAGAAACAATTTCTCATTCTATAGGAAAAAAACTTATAGATATTACATTGAAAAAAAAAACAAACTTAATAGTTTCTGCTGATTTAATATATACTAGAAATATTTTAGAATTAGTCAATTTAATTGGAGATAGAATTTGTGGATTAAAACTTCATGTAGATATTATAAATGATTTTTCATATTCATTCATAAATTGTCTTAAAAAGATTTCTATTGAAAAAAATTTTTTACTATTCGAAGATAGAAAATTATGTGATGTTGGGCCTACTAATTATCTTCAATTACATTATGGAATCCACAAAATTTCTTCTTGGGCTGATATCATTACAGTACACTTGCTTGCTGGAAGTATGAGTATACAAAACTTAAATATTCCTCCTAATATGGGATTAATTACAATATCTGAAATGTCTTCTTATGGAAGATTATCTGATGATGATTACATAAGAAAAGCACTAAATATTTCTTTGAAAAATCCAAAAGTGATTGGTACTGTTGCACAAAGAAAAGTAGACGATCGATTATTATTATTTACACCTGGTATACATTTTTATGAAAAAATGAATAATAAAGGGAATAGCTACATTCATCCTGTTAAAGCTTTTGAAAAAAATGGAAGTGATTTTATTATTGTAGGAAAAGCTATTTCCCAATCTGAAAATCCAAAAATAACGGTTGAAGAATATAGAGAAGCAGGATGGAAAGCTTATGAAAAAGGACTTTGAATTATTATATTCTATTTACATGATATGAGTTTTTTAAAAAAAATTAATGGTACTGATTATATTTTTATTTAATTTGTATATAATCACATTTAAAAAAATGTGTTTCAATCATAAAAAATTTTTTGAATAAATTTTTAGTATGGAATGGATAAATTCATTAATTAGTTGTTTTATGATACTTTTTAGCATTATAGACATATTAGGAAATGCTCCCATCATTATGGGATTTAAATCAAAAGGGAACATTATAGAGACTAATAAAGTTATAATTACTTCTCTTGTAATATTTTTATCTTTTCTTTTTTTAGGACAACCTATGCTTAAAATCATTGGAATTGATGTTCATTCTTTTTCTATTGCGGGATCTGTAGTGTTATTTTTAATTGGGTTAGAAATGATATTAGGAATAGATCTTCATAAAAGTACTGAAAATGCTCAAACTTCTATTGTTCCAATCGCTTTTCCACTTATAGCTGGTCCTGGATCTTTAACTACTTTAATTTCGTTAAGAGCAACTTATGACGTAAATATTATTCTTTTATCTCTTATCTTAAATATGATAGTTGTTTATTTTGTAATAGATAGATGTGATTTCATAGCCCAAAAAATAGGAAATAATGGATTGGATATTTTAAAGAAGATATTTGGAATTGTTTTATTAGCTTTTGCCGTAAAAATTTTTGGAGCAAATGCAGGTCAATTATTTCAACAATAATTTTATTTTATTGAAAATATTTATAATAGACTCATTGATATCCTTAAATTCAGGTAAGTAATAAGCTTTATAAATTAAAATTATGTAATAATTACGATTTATATTGGTAATATGTTTTTCTAAAATTGATTTATTTACAAAAAAAGAAGCTTTCAATAAACGTTTGATTCTATTTCTATGAACTGATTTTTTAAAATTTTTTTTTTACTATAGTTCCTACAAGATTTATTGGTAAATTTTTTTCAAAATTTCTTTTTTTATATAAAAAAACAGACAAAACAGGATATATTAATATATATTTTCCATTTTTTATTATTTTTTCAAAAATTTTATCTTCTTTAAATTGCATTAAATTGCATTTTTAAATCAAAATTTATTCGCAATATATCATAAATTCTTCTAACTTGGATACCAATCCTGTGGGACCACAAATAAATGGAGTTCTTTGATGTAATCGAGTGGGTTCAATATCGAGGATTCGTTTTTTTCCATCAGAAGCTTTTCCTCCAGCTTGTTCTGCTAAAAAAGACATAGGATTACATTCGTATAATAATCTTAATTTTCCTTCTGGATAAGAAGCTGTTTTGGGATAAATATATATCCCTCCTTGTATCATATTTCTATGAAAATCTCCTACTAAAGAACCTATATATCTTGCTGTATAAGGTCTATTCTCTTTTTTTTCTTGACAATATCTGATAAATTTTCTAATTCCATCAGAAAATTTAGCATAATTTCCTTCATTAATAGAATAAATTTTTTCTTTTTTAGGAAAATGAAGATTATAATGAGATAAATAAAATGTCCCAACTGAAGGATCTAAAGTAAATCCATGAACTCCATTTCCTGTACTATACACCAGTATAGTTGAAGATCCATAAATAATATATCCTGCAAGAATTTGTTGATTCCCTTTTTGCAAAAAATCTTCTATTGTTAAATTCATTTGAATAGGAGATTTTCTTATATATACAGAAAATATAGTTCCAATAGAGACATTTACATCTATATTAGAAGAACCATCAAGTGGATCTATTAAAACTATATATTGATTTTTAAAATCATTTTCTTGTTTTTTTTGTATTACTATAAAATTTTCGCTTTCTTCAGACGCTATTCCACAAACAACATTTCTACTTTTAAAAGATTCAATGAAAGCTCTATGAGCAAAATCATCCAATTTTTTTTGATTTTCTCCTTGAACGTTAGTAATACCAGAATTTCCTATAATTTTTTCTGTTAAACCTGCCTTATTGACTTCTTTATGAATCGCTTTAGAAGCTAATTTAATAGAGCTAAATAATCGCAATAATGCTTCGGTTGAATGCGAACTGTTTTCTATAACAAACTCTCCTAATGTATACATACAGAAAATACTTTCTTTACATAAAGATCAGATTTTTTTAAAAATTTCATGTTATGTTTCTAAAATATAATTAATAAACTTTCTAAAGTTATCACGAATTTTATATATTTCTGTTAATTTTATTGTTTAATGAAAATTATACAAACATTATTAATATTATTATGGCGTACATGGTTTTTTATTATTAATATATTTTTGATTCCCTTATGGGCGGGTGCTTCTATCCCATTTCTTTTTAAAGAAAAACATTATCCAATTGCATATTGGTTTCACCAAATGTGGGCTAGAAGTAATCTTTTTCTCATGGGTTTTTGGTATGTACTAGAAAAAGAAAAAGAGATATTAGATAAAAATAAACAATATGTAATTATTAGTAATCACAGTTCTATTATGGATATTATGTTAATTTATTCTTTAATGAGGAATCATCCTTTGGTTTTCGTAGGAAAAGAAGAATTAGCTAAGCTTCCTTTTTTCGGATTTGTTTACAAAAAAAGTAATATTCTTCTTGATAGAAAAAATTTATCTAGTTGTATGCAAGTATTTAAGAAAATAGAAAAAAAAGTGGATTCTGGAAAAAGTGTTTGTATTTTTCCAGAAGGAGGGGTTCCTAACCCTTATATTCTATTGGACCATTTTAAAAGTGGAGCGTTTTTTATTGCTATTATAAAAAAAATTCCTATTATTCCTTTTACCATAGCTGATATAAAAACAAAGTTTCCCAATTATTCTATTATAAAAGGAGGACCAGGAAAAATCAGGATCAAACAACATCATTCCATACAAACAAAGAATTTATCTTTAAAAGATAAAGATAATTTGAAGGAAAAATGTTTCAATTTAATAAAATATCAATTAGAAAAATTTGAACGTGAAAAATAAAATATTTTTACAAAATTGTGAATAAAAAAATTCATATTTATACTGATGGTTCTTCAAAAGGAAATCCTGGACCAGGAGGATATGGAATTTTTATAGAAACATTTTTTGGTCATTTGTATAATAGAAAAATAATTTCAGAAGGATATCGTTATACAACTAATAATAGAATGGAATTATTATCAGTGATAGTAGGATTAGAAGAAATAAAAAATAAAAAACAAAATATTGTTATTTTTACTGATTCTAAATACATAGTAAATACAATTCAAAATAAATGGATTTATAAATGGGAAAAAAACAATTTTCGTAATAAAAAAAACGTGGATTTATGGAAAAGATTTTTATATTTTTTTTATAAACATTCTATTATGTTTTATTGGATAAAAAGTCATAATTCTCATTATATCAATGATTATTGCGATCGATTATCTTCAATAGCTTCCCAAAAAAGGTTTTTAAAAATAGATCACGTATACGAACAACAGATATAATAAATATTATCTAGCATAATTTCTTTGTCTAATAATTTCATATACGATGATAGACATAGCGTTACTAACATTTAACGAATCTATATTTCCAAACATAGGAATAGTTATGATTTTATTCGCTTTTTTGAACCAAATATTGGATACTCCTTTATTTTCAGAACCAAAAACAATAGCTATATTATTATAATGTAAAAATTGAGTATGATATAAATTCATCGCTTTTTTATGTTTTTGAAATCCTGTTGTTAAAATTGATATTTTATTTTTTTGTAACCAATACACAATTGATTCTATTTTTTTTTCTATAAAAATCTTTCTTGTAAAAATACTTCCTAAACTACATCTGATGATATTAGAATTATACACATAAGTTTTCATATTACATAATATAATAATATGAATATTTGTTGCATCAGCTATTCTTAACATAGCTCCTATATTCCCAGGTTTTTCTATTCCATCTAGTATAAGTATTAAAGAAGAATTTTTATTAGAAATTTTTATATTTTTTAATTGATTTATATATTTTTTTTCCTTTAATAAAGCAACAATCCCGCCTGAACTCTCCCTATATGCTAATTTTTCAAAAGTTTTTATATGAATAAAAGAGATGATAGAATGAAAAGACTGAATCATATTATATTCATGAAATATTTCTTTACATATAAATATTCTTATTGGGGAATAATTCCCTTTTATAGCCATTTTAAATTCTTTTATTCCTTCAACAAAAAAAATATTCATGTGATTTTTTTTTTGGTAAATTTTTATCAAATCTTTAATTTTTGTATTTTGGATATTGTGTATTTTTTTCATATATGTATAATGATTTATAAAATTTATAAAAAATACGATGATACCGTATATATGAATATAGCAATTGAACAATCCAAATTTTCTTTTTGTAAAAAAAAAAAGTAGGAGCTGTTATAGTTAACAATAACCAAATCATATCATATGGATATAATCGTACTCCTAACGGATTCGATGATTCTTGTGAAGATCAAAACGGAAATACAAAATGGTATGTTATACATGCAGAAGCAAATGCAATATTAAAAATATCTCATTATTATTTATCTTGTAAAGGCGCTTCCATATATATCACTCATTTTCCATGTACAGAATGTTGTAAACTAATTTTTTTATCTAATATAAAAAGAGTTGTTTATTTATATGAAAAAAATGATGAAGAACATGAAAAATTTTCTTTTTTAAGAAAATTGAAAATTGAAATGAAAAAACTTATATATCCATTTTAGATATTTTTATGGTTTTTTTTATAAAAAAACCCAGATGGCGGAACAGGGAGACGCGCTGGACTCAAAATCCAGTGATTTTACATCATGCGGGTTCGAATCCCGCTCTGGGTATTTTTAAAAAATCAGAATAAAAAATATCTTTGAGATAGTGGTAAAACATCAGAAGGACGAGATATTATTTTTTCTCCATTTATATAAACATTATATGTTTTTGGATCTACTTCTAAATTGGGAATCTCTCCATTTAATATCATATTTTTTTTGGATAATCCCCGGCATCCTTTTACTAGTTTTATTTGTTTTTTGATTTCATTTTTTTCAAAAAAACCATTATTGATGGCATTTATTGATACAAAAATGCTACTTAGTTTAGGTTCAAAATATCCAAACATTTTTCTATACATAAATGGTTGAGGTGTAGGTATTGTAGCATTAGGATCACCCATACTAGCATAGACAATCATTCCACTTTTTATAACTAATTCAGGTTTTACTCCAAAAAAAGAAGGTTTCCATAATACCAAATCAGCCATTTTTCCAACATGAATCGATCCTACATATTCAGAAATACCATGAGTAATCGCAGGATTTATAGTATATTTTGAAATATATCTCTTAACCCTAAAATTATCATATTTGAAATGATCTCCATTGAGAGCTCCTCTTTGTTTTTTCATTTTATCAGCTGTTTGCCATGTTCGTTTTACTATCTCCCCTATTCGTCCCATAGCTTGAGAATCTGAGCTGGTCATACTAATGGCCCCTATATCATGTAAAACTCCTTCTGCACTAATAGTTTCAGATCTTATACGTGATTTAGCAAAAGCTATATCTTCTGGTAAATTAGAATCCAAATGATGACAAATCATTAACATGTCTAAATGTTCATCTATCGTGTTACAAGTATAAGGCATAGTAGGACTTGTTGATGAAGGTAAAATATTAGAAAATGATATTACTTTCAATAAATCAGGAGCATGCCCCCCCCCAGCTCCTTCCGTATGATAAGTATGAATTGTTCTATTTTTAAATATTTTTAAGGTATCTTCTACATAACCGGATTCATTTAGAGAATCTGTATGTATGTTTACTTGTATATCCAATTTTTCTGCTACATTCAGACATTGATCTATAACATGCAAAGTACTACCCCAATCTTCATGTATTTTTAATCCTCCTGCACCAGCTTTAATTTGCTCAATTAAAGCTTCTTGTCTAGAACTATTTCCATTTGCAAGAAAAATAAAATTAATTGGAATATGATCTGTACTTTTTAACATTCTTTGAATATTCCATATTCCTGAAGTACAATTTGTAGCCATAGTTCCAGTAGCGGGCCCCGATCCTCCACCAATAATAGTAGTTGTCCCACTTTCCAATGCTACCTCAAACAATTGGGGACATATATAATGAACATGACTATCTACACTTCCAGCTGTTACTATAATATTTTCTGAAGAAATAACTTCTGTTCCTGTTCCAATATACATGTTAGGAGTCACTTCATCCATAAAATATGGATTACCGGCTTTTCCTATACCAACAATAATTCCATTTTTAATTCCTATATCTGCTTTTATAATTCCCCAATAATCTATAATAATAGCATTGGTCAATACTAAATCTAAAACTCCTTCATCTCTTGTTGCAAAAGGATGTTGACCCATCCCATCTCTAATAACTTTTCCTCCTCCAAAAACACACTCATCTCCATAAATAGTATGGTCTTTTTCGATCTCAATCCATAAAGATGTATCTCCTAAACGAATTTTATCTCCTTTAGTGGGGCCGTACATATTTGCATAAGATTCTCTATCTATTTTTTTCATATAGGTGTATTTTCTTTTCCTGAAAATCCATAAATTTTTTTACTTCCTCCAATTTCTACCAATACAACTTTTTTTGTTTCTCCTGGTTCGAAACGAATAGATCTTCCAGAAGGAAGATCAAGTCTATATCCTTTAGTTCCTTCTCTTTCAAAAAGAAGAGCAGAATTTGTTTCGTAAAAATGAAAATGAGAACCTATTTGAATAGGTCTAGTTCCCTTATTGGATACAGTTCTTTCTATACGAGATCTACCAGGGAATAATACAATATCTTCTTTTAAAAGATTGTATTGTCCTGGAATTAAATTAGAATTTTTTTTCCCATTTTTTTTTATAGGATGATGTACGGTTACTAATTTTGTTCCATCAGGAAAAGTAGCTTCTACTTGAACATTATTAAGTAATTCATATACTCCATCCATTACTTGTTCATCGTTTAGAATATTTCCTGCTTCATGCATGAGATCTTTGACTGTTTTTCCATCACGAGCTCCTTCCATGACATAATGAGTGATTAAAGCTAAAGATTCAGGATAATTCAATTTTAGTCCTCTTTTTAAACGTTTCTTTGCTAATTCTCCAGCCATATGTAGAAGAATTTTTTCCTTTTCATAAAAAGTTAAATGCATATACTTTCTTTAATTTTATTCATAAACATAATATTCATTACAACAAACAATAGTTTGTATGTATTTAAAGTTATGAAATAATAATGAAAGATAAATAGAATCATTTTCCATCGTTTTTGGTTTTTATTTAGTTTCAAAATATTTTACCATAAACTTTGATAGAAAAAATTACACCTACATATAAAAAAATAAAAAAACGCACCTCCATAAATTATCATTATTTTTGTTTACATCGTTAAATGATGGGAAAATTGTTCAAAAAAATAATTAAAAAATGCAAGTTTTAAAATTTGGGGGTAGTTCCGTAGCTCATTCTGATGCTATAAAACGTATTTGTTCTTTATTAGAAAAAAAACCAAAAGGAAGATATGCTATTGTTGTATCTGCATTAGGAAATATCACGGATCAGTTAATACAATGTGGTCAATTGGCTTCTGAAAGAAAAAATATATATAAAAATATATTAGAGGAAATCGAAATTCGACATCTTAATGTTATAAGAGAATTATTTCCTATTACCTATCAGAGTCATTTAATTAGTTGGATGAAAAGAAATATAAATGATTTAGAAAGTTTATGTGATGGAATTTTTCAAGTAGAAGAACTTTCAAAACGCTCTCTAGATAAAATTATGAGTTTTGGAGAATTAAGTTCTTCTTTTCTTATTTCAGAAAAATTGAAACAATCTGGATTAGATGCTATTTGCAAAGATAGTAGAGATTTAATTATTACGGATGCTCAATTTGGATGTGCACAAGTAGATTTTATTACAAGTAATCATCATATTATTCAATTTTTTCGTGAAAAAACATCAGAATATATTGTTTTGCCAGGATTTATAGGTTCTACGTTAGAAAACGAAACTACGACTCTGGGTAGAGGGGGTTCTGATTATACTGCAGCAATTTTAGCTGCTGCTATATCTGCAAGTTTACTTGAAATATGGACGGATGTAAGTGGAATGATGACAGCTAATCCAAAAATAGTGAATCAAGCTTTTCCTATAAAAGAAATATCCTATGAAGAAGCAATGGAATTATCACATTTTGGAGCAAAAGTTATTTATCCTCCTACAATTCAACCTGCTATGAAAAAACATATTCCAATACAAATTAAAAATACTTTTTCTCCTATAGATCCAGGAACTTTGATTTATATTAATAAAAACACAAATATCAGTCAACCTGTTACTGGTATATCTGGAATTCAGAATATGGCATTACTTACCCTAGAAGGGAGTGGAATGGTAGGAATTCCTGGATATTCCAAACGTTTATTTGAAGCATTATCACGTGAAAAAATAAATGTAATATTTATCACTCAAAGTTCTTCGGAACATTCAATTACAACAGGAATTCATGAAACAGATGTCATTAAAGCAAAAGCTGTAATAGATAGCGAATTTGCTCAAGAAATCCATCAAAGACGGATTGATCCATTAAGAATAGAAAAGGATCTTTGTATTATTGCTGTAGTAGGAGATAATATGAAAAATCTTCATGGAACTAGTGGAAAAATGTTTGCTTCTTTAGGCAGAAATAGCATTAATGTTAGAGCTATAGCACAAGGTTCTACTGAAAAAAATATATCAGCCGTTATTAGAAAAATCGATTTTAAAAAAGCACTCAATACTTTACATGAAGCTTTTTTTGAAAGGCCCCCAAAACAAATTAATCTTTTCATTTGTGGAGTAGGAAAAGTAGGAAGTAAATTACTTGAACAATTAGATCAACAACAAAATTATTTATTGGAAAAATTGAAACTTCAAGTTAGAGTTATTGGATTTGCTAACAGCAAAAAAATGTATTTTAATGATCATGGAATCAATTTAAATGATTGGAAAAAATATCTAAACCAAAAAGGCATTAATATGAATATATATTCCTTTATGGAAAAAGTATGGAAATTTAATCTAAGAAATAGTTTATTTGTAGATAATACAGCTAGTGAAGAAATGGCTATGACCTATGATAAATTTTTAAAAAATGGAATAGGAGTTATTACTTGTAATAAAATAGCTTGTTCATCCGATTATAATCATTATAAAAAACTAAAAACACTTTCCAGACATTTCAAAGCTCCATTTTTATTTGAAACTAATGTAGGAGCTAGTCTTCCCGTTATTAGTACATTGAATGATCTAATTAATAGTGGAGATAAAATTAATAAAATAGAAGCTGTGTTATCAGGAAGTCTAAATTTTATATTTAATCATTTTATAGGAGAAAAATCTTTTTTAGAAGTCGTAAAAGAAGCCCAATTAAAAGGATATACAGAACCTGATCCTAGAATTGATTTAAGTGGATTAGATGTTATGCGGAAAATACTAATTTTAGCTAGAGAATGCGGTTCTCCATTAGAATTGAGTGATATTCATCAAAAATCATTTTTACCGGAAACTTGTTTTCATTCAACTTCTATAAATGATTTTTATAATGAATTACACAAATACAAAAATTATTTTTTTGGAATTAGAAATAAAGCGGAAAAAGATCAAAAACGTTTACGTTTTATTGCACGTTATGAAAATGGAGTAGCTTCTGTTGGACTAGAATCAGTAAAACAAATTCATCCATTTTTTCAATTAGAAGGAAAAGATAATATGGTTTTATATAATACATATCGTTATGCTGAACAACCCCTTATTATAAAAGGAGCAGGAGCAGGGGCAGAAGTTACTGCATCTGGAGTTTTTTCAGATATTATTAAAGCTACTAAATAAAAATCATGAAGGGAATAAAAATATTTTCACCAGCTACTGTTGCTAATTTAGCTTGTGGTTTTGATATTATTGGATTAGCTTTAGATTTTCCTAAAGATGAAATTTTTTTATATAAATCTCATACTCCAGGGATACATATCAATCGAATATGTGGATCATCGTTACCTAATGATCCAAAAAAAAACGTAGCTTTTGTTGCTCTACAGTTTTTGTTGAAAAAATATCAACAAAAAAAAGAGGATAAAGAAAAAATAGGATTTGAAATTGAATTAACTAAAAATATTCATCCTGGAAGTGGAATAGGATCTAGTGCAGCTAGTGCTGCAGGAATTGTTTATGGAGCTAATATTCTATTGGAAAACCCTTTCAACACTATGCAATTAGTCCGTTTTGCTATGGAAGGAGAACGTATAGCAAGTGGAACTGCTCATGCAGATAATGTAGCTCCCGCTATTATGGGAGGAGTTACATTAGTTAGAAGTTATCAACCATTAGATATAACTAAATTACATAATCCCAAAGAATTATGGGTTAGCGTTATACATCCTCAAATTGAAGTCAAAACATCAGATGCTAGAGAAATTTTAAAACAAAAAATATTGATGACAGACGCTATTAAACAATGGGGGAATGTAGGAGCATTAGTTGCGGGTTTATATCGAGAAGATTATGAATTAATAAGTAGGGCTTTGGAAGATGTTATTGTAGAACCCATACGAGCTATGCTCATTCCAGCTTTTTATGAATTAAAAATAAAATGTAAAGAAATAGGAGCTTTAGGTGGAGGGATTTCTGGTTCAGGTCCTTCTGTTTTCATGCTTAGTAAAGGACCACAAATGGCGGAAAAAGTAACCGAAGTCATGAATAAAGTATATTCTCCGTTAAAAATCGATTATAAAACCTATACTTCTCCTATTAACCAACAAGGAATTAAATGGGCTAAAATATTGTAAGTTTATATAAATAAATTAATTATATGTTGTATTATAGTTTGAAAAATCATAAGAATTTAGTTTCTTTTGAAGATGCTGTTTTAACAGGTTTATCGCCTGATGGAGGATTATATATGCCTAAATGTATTCCTAAATTAAAACCTAAATTTATTAAAAAACTTCCAACTTATGATATTCATACAATTGCCATGTCTATTATCAAACCCTATATTGGAAAAAACATTCCCGAAAAATTTATTGATAATATTATTCATGATACTTTGAATTTTTCTTTCCCTTTAAAAAAAGTACATAATAATATTCATGTATTAGAACTTTTTCATGGTCCGACTTTGGCTTTTAAAGATGTGGGAGCTAAGTTTATGGCAGGATGCTTAAGTTTTTTTTCTGAAAAATTAGAAAAAAATGTTACAGTTTTAGTCGCTACTTCAGGAGACACCGGAGGTGCTGTTGCTAAAGGATTTCATAAAAAACCTGGAATAGAAGTCATTATTTTATATCCATATAATGGAGTCAGTTCTTTACAAGAAGAACAAATTACTTCATTAGGAGCTAATATATTAGCTGTAGAAATACATGGTAATTTTGATGATTGTCAGAAAATGGTTAAAAAAGCTTTTTTAGATAAAGAAATAAATAAAAAATATACATTAACTTCTGCTAATTCTATCAATGTAGGAAGATGGCTCCCTCAAATGTTTTATTATTTTGTAGCTTATAAACAAATAATAGTAAAAGATCCAATAGAATTAATTTTTTCAGTTCCAAGTGGAAATTTTGGGAATATTTGCGCAGGGATGATGGCTGAAAAAATGGGATTACCCATAAAATTTTTTATTGCATCTACAAATATTAATGATACGATCCCTAGATTTTTAAGAAATGAAAAATACCATCCCCTTCCGGTAAAAAAAACTATATCAAATGCTATGGATATTTCTGATCCAAGTAATTTTTCTAGAATTTGGCATTTATATAAAAAAAATATATTTCAATTAAGAAAAAAACTATTTTCCTATAAATTCACAGATGAAGAAACTTTATCCATTATAAAAAAGATATGGAAAAAATATAAATATATATTAGATCCACATGGAGCTATTGGTTATTTAGGTCTTAGACAATATTTACAAGAAATGAATAATACTTTAGAACCAGGTATTTTTTTAGAAACAGCTCATCCTATTAAATTTCTAGATAACATGCCACCTATTTTACAAAAAAAAATTGTTCCTACTAAGGAATTGGAAATTTTTTTAAAAAAGAAAAAGACTATACAAAAAATATCTTTATCTAAAGATTTCAATGTATTTAAGAGTTGGTTTTTAGAAAAAAAATGAATTTTAAAAGGCAACGTCCCCCTTAATATGAGGAAAGGGATTATAATCCTTTAATTCAAAATCTTCAAAACAAAATTGAAAAATATTCTTTACAGAAGAGTTAATAATTATTTTAGGAAGTGGTCTTGGAGTTCTTTCCATCTGTAATTTCACTTGTTTTATATGATTCATATAAATATGAGCATCTCCTATTGTATGAATAAATTCTTTTTCTTTTAAATTAAGAGTTTTAGCTAACATAGATAGTAATAAAGCATAAGAAGCTATATTAAATGGTAATCCAATAAAAATATCAGCACTTCTTTGATATAAAAGTAACGATAATTTTTTTTCACATACATAAAATTGAAACAATAAATGACAAGGAGGTAATGCCATATTTTGTATCATTCCTACATTCCAGGAAGAAACAATTAAACGTCTAGAATCAGGATTTGACTTAATTTCTTGTATAAGATTAACTATTTGATCAATAAAATGGCCATCGTAAGTAGGCCATTTTCTCCATTGAAATCCATATATTGGACCTAATTCTCCATTATCATCTGCCCACTTATTCCAAATATTAACTTTTTTCTTTATTAAGAATCGAACATTTGTATCTCCTTTTAAGAACCATAATAGTTCATAAATAATAGATCGTATATTTAATTTTTTAGTGGTCAAAAGAGGAAACCCTTTTTCTAAATCAAATCTCATTTGGTGTCCAAATAGACTTATTGTTCCTACGCCAGTACGATCTTTTCTTTTGATTCCATTTTTTAATACGTTTTTTAATAAATTTAAATATTGTTTCATAACTACAATATGTATTCATTTTTTTTAATATAAAAAGTATTTTTGTATAAAAATATAACTATGGATCAAAAGGTTCTCTTTTTTTCTACAAGACGGGGATTGAAATTATCAGAAAATATAGCTTATTATTATGGAAATTTTCTTGGAAAAGTAAAATTTTTAGAATTTAGTGATGGAGAATATACTCCTTGTTTTGAACAATCTGTTCGTGGAACGAAAGTATTTTTGATAGGGTCAACTTCTCCTCCAGTAGATAATTTAATGGAATTATTATTAATGTGCGATGCAGCTCGTAGAGCTTCTGCTTATAACATTACACTTGTGATTCCATATTTTGGATGGGCGAGGCAAGATCATAAAGATCAACCTAGAACTCCCATTGCCGCAAAACTTATAGCAAATTTAATAGTAGCTTCAGGAGCTACTAGAGTCATGACTATGGATTTACATGCGGATCAAATTCAAGGATTTTTTGATATACCAGTAGATCATTTATATGCATCTAGAATATTTATTGATTATGTAAAAAAATTAAATATAGATCAACTTACCTTTGCTTCTCCAGATATGGGAGGAGCTAAAAGAGCTAGAAGTTATGCAGGTTATTTAGGTACAGATGTTGTTATTTGTTATAAAGAAAGAAAAAAAGCAAATGAAATAGAATTCATGAATCTTATAGGAAATGTAAAAGGAAAGAATATCATACTTATAGATGATATGGTAGATACGGCTGGTACTTTAACAGAAGCGGCAAATTTAATCAAAAAACAAGGCGCCAAAAGTGTACGAGCTATAGCTACTCATCCTGTTTTATCAGGAAATTCATATGAAAAAATAGATCAATCTGCAATTGAAGAGTTGGTTGTTACAGATACGATTCCTATAAATAAAATGAAGCCCAATCAAAAAATTAAAATTTTATCTTGTGCTCCGCTTTTTGCAGAAGTTATGAAATCAGTACATAAAGACGAATCTATTAGTAATAAATTTGTAATTTAATAATATGAGATACGTAAATATATACGGTTATAAAAGAGATATTGGACGAAAAGCAGTTCGTTCTATTCGAATAAATGGAAAAATACCATGTATTTTGTATGGAAAAAATATAAATGTTCCATTTTCTGCTTCATTAGATAGTTTAAAAAAAATAATATACACTACAGAATCATATGGTATTATTCTTAATATAGAAGGATATGATCAGAAGATCAATGCCATTCGAAAAGAAATTCAATTTGATCCTGTTGATGAAAAAATATTACATGTAGATTTTTATAAAATTGATGAATTAAAACCTATTATATTAGAAATTCCTGTAAAATCTTTTGGTAGACCTATCGGAGTAGCAAAAGGAGGAGTATATCATTTTGCTATTAGAAAATTGAAAGTAAAAGCATATATAGATAATATGCCAGAATACATTAAATTAGATATTAATTCTTTAAATATAGGAGATAAAATAATAGTAGAAAACTTATCCAACGATCGATATACTATATTACATCCATCTCATACATTAATAGCAAGTGTAAAAAATTCCCGTATCATTAAAGGTTCTCAAGAAGAAGAAAATCAGGAAAAAAAAGAGGATAAAAAACAAAAAAAGGAATAATGTCTTTAGATTTTTATTTTATGAAAATCGCTTTGAAAGAGGCTTTTATTGCTTTTCATAAAAATGAAATTCCAATAGGTGCTGCAATAACATATCAAAATATGGTTATAGCAAAAGCTCATAATTTAACTGAAACTTTATGTGATATTACAGCACATGCAGAAATGTTAGTGATTCACTTAGCATCTAATTATTTTAAAAAAAAATATATCCAAAAATGTACTTTATATGTCACTCTAGAACCATGTGTTATGTGTGCAGGAGCTTTATTTTGGTCTCAAATAGGAAGAGTTGTTTGTGGAGCTTCTAATCCTTCCGAAAGAGGATTTTTATGTTCTGGCATTAAATTGCATCCTAAAACAGAATTTGTATCTGGAATAATGGAAAATCAATGTAAATCTCTTATACAAAAATTTTTCTGTAAAAAAAGAATTTATAAATCTAAAAAAATTTAGATAAATATTTTTTTTTTCTTTTTTTTTCTCATTTTAAAAATAATTGGAAAAGTAGTAATCAATACAATTAATAAAATAATCCATTCGAGATGATTTTTTAGTTCCGGAAAACTTTTATTTAAATAATGTCCCGATAACATAATAGAAAAAGTCCAAGCAAGTGCTCCAATAACATTATATATCATAAATTTTTTAAAATCTATGCGAATGGCTCCTGCTACAATAGGAGCAAAAGAACGAAACATGGGCAAAAAACGACTTATGATTAGAGCCGTTGTTTTATACTTATTATAAAATAATTTTGCTAAAATCAAATGTTTTTTTTTAAAAAAAAAGGAATCTTTTTTTTTATATAACAGGTTCCCAGATTTATATCCTAACCAGTATCCTTGCATGTTTCCAAGAATAGCTACACCTGCTACAATTAAAATAATTACAAAAAAAGGAACGTTATAAAAATTTTTACATAGATCTTTCCCAAAGATTCCAGCTGTAAATAATAGAGAATCTCCAGGTAAAAAAAAGCCAATAAAAAATCCTGTTTCCGCAAAAACAATAGCTAATAAAATAAAAAAAGCTGTATTTCCAAAATATAAAAATATCCATCTAGGATTAAAAAAATGCTGAAAAAAATCCCAAATATCTGACATTTTACAAACATGATGATGAAATTCAAAGTTAAATATTTCCATTAACTAAAAATATTTATATTCCTATTCATTCGAAAAAAACTAATATATTATTAATTATGGAATGTTTATTAAAATTCATTAGTATTATGGGATGGATTCCTAATATATTTTTTTTTGTAGTAGGTTTTATTTTTATCATTTTTTGGTTATATAAAATATTTTATTTTATTGATTAATAAAAAATTGGTTAATTTTGTTGTTAAACGAATGATAAACTCATGTACAAAAAAAGGGGAGATTATGTCCACTTTAATGAAAAAGCTTATAATGTATTGGAAAATTACTTACTACATCAAGTAGACTCCATAAAAAATATATTTATTTTAATAGATGATATTACCTACACACATTGTCTTCCCATTCTTTTTCAGAAAATAGATTTTTTAAAAAAATCTAATCTTATTCAGATTAAATCTGGAGAAAAAGAAAAAAATATTGACACATGTATTCAAATATGTAAAAGTCTAGAAAAATTTAAAGCAACTAGAAAAAGTTTAATTCTCAATTTAGGAGGAGGAGTTATAACTGATATTGGAGGTTTTGTCGCTTCCATCTTTAAACGAGGAATTCGTTTTATTAATATTCCTACTACTTTATTAGGCATGGTTGATGCTGCTATAGGATATAAAACAGGAGTGAATTTAGACTCTATAAAAAATGAAATAGGATCTTTTTATATTCCAGAATTTTTAATCATTGATACTCATTTTCTAAAAACTCTTCCCAATGAAGAAATTTTTTCTGGAATGGCAGAAATGTTAAAACATGGATTGATAGCTGATAAAAATTTTTGGAAACAAATGAATCAAATACAAAAAAATATCATTCAAGATGAAAATCAATGGACTCATTTAATTCAAAAATCTATTTTAATTAAACAAAAAATTGTAGATCAAGATCCTAAAGAAAAAGGATTAAGAAAAATCCTTAATTTTGGCCACACTATTGGACATGCTTTAGAAAGTTATTTCATGAATATTAACAAAATATTACATGGAGTTGCTGTAACTATGGGAATGATTTATGAATCATGGATTTCTTATAAAATTAATGGTTTATCTATATCTGATTACAAAGAAATTAAATATGCACTTTCTACATTATGTCCCATAAATAAGATTTCTGATTTAGAATTTCAAAAATTATTGTTAATTATGGAACATGACAAAAAAAATGAAAAAAATAAAATTCAATTTTCCTTATTAAAAGAAATAGGAAAATGTTCATATAATTGTTCAGTTCCGTATCCCTTAATTAAGGAAAGTTTTTTAAACTAAATGTTTTTTAATTAATATTTTCAAAAAAATGAATGAAAGTGAAGGAGAAAAATTAATTTCTATTAATATTGAAGATGAAATGAAATCATCTTATATAGATTATTCTATGTCTGTAATTGTATCTAGAGCTCTTCCTGATGTTAGAGATGGATTAAAACCTGTACACAGAAGAGTTCTTTATGGAATGTATCAACTAGGAATTATTTCTAATAGTTCTTATAAAAAATCTGCTCGCATTGTTGGAGAAGTGTTAGGAAAATATCATCCCCATGGAGATGTTTCTGTCTATGATACTATGGTTCGTATGGCTCAAAAATGGACATTACGTTATCCATTAATAGATGGACAGGGAAATTTTGGATCACTGGATGCAGATCCTCCTGCTGCTATGCGTTATACGGAAGTAAGAATGAAAAAAATATCTGAAGAAATGCTATTGGATATCAAAAAAGAAACAATAGATATGCAATTAAATTTTGATGATTCTTTAGAAGAACCTACAGTTTTACCCACACGAATTCCTAATCTTTTGATTAATGGATCTTCTGGTATTGCAGTTGGAATGGCAACTAATATCCCTCCTCATAATTTAAAAGAAACTATAAATGCTATTTGCGCATATATAGATCATAATGATTTATCTATAGAACAAATTATGAAATATATTAAAGCCCCTGATTTTCCTACAGGTGGTATTATTTACGGATACGATGGAGTTCAAAATGCTTTTCGTACCGGTAAAGGACGCATTGTTTTACGTGCGAAAGTACAATTTGAAGAAATTCATGGTAGACAATGTATTGTTGTAAATGAAATTCCTTATCAAGTCAATAAAGCGGATATGATTGCTAAAACAGTGGAATTGATAAAAGAAGGAAAAATGGAGGGAATTTATCAAATTCGTGACGAATCGGATAGAAATGGATTACGCATTGTATATATTTTGAAACAAAATACAAATCCTAATATATTATTAAATAAACTGTTTCAATATACTTCTTTACAAACTTATTTTAATGTAAACAATATAGCATTAGTTAATGGGAAACCTGTTCAGTTAAATATAAAAAATATGATTCAACATTTTGTTGATCATAGACATAATGTTATTATTCGTAGAACTAAATACGAACTTAAAAAGTATCATAATCGCGTTCATATTTTGTTAGGCTTTCTAAAAGTATTAGATTATTTAGATATTATGATTCAATTAATTCAAAAATCTAGAAATCATTATGACGCTTGTGATAGATTAATTCAAAAATTTAAAATATCAAAAAATCAATCTAAATCCATTTTAGACATGAGATTGCAAAATCTCACGTCTTTAGAAATCAAGAAACTTAAAAAAGAATATGATGAACTTGTGAAAAAAATAGAATTTTTGAAAAATGTTTTAGAGAAGCATTCCACAAGAACTAAAATTATTAAAGAAGAACTTTTAGAAATTCAAAAAAAGTATCAAGATATACGTAGAACACAAATTGATTATTCTGGAGATAAGGTCAACGTAGAAGATTTGATTGAAAACGAACAGGTTGTTCTCACAATTTCCCATGCTGGCTATATTAAAAGAACATCTCTATCAGAATATAAACGTCAAGGGAGAGGAGGAATCGGAAATAGAGGAGCTACTGCTAGAGAATCTGATTTTTTCAAACATTTACTTATTGCAACCAATCATCAATATCTACTTTTTTTTACAGAAAAAGGAAAATGTTTTTGGTTGAGAGTATATGAAATTCCAGAAGGATCTAAAATTTCTAAAGGTAGAGCTATACAAAATATTATTCGTATTCAACAAGATGATAAAGTCAATGCTTTCATATTAACAGGAGATCTAACTAATAAGAAATATGTTAAAGATTATTATGTGATGATGATTACGCAAAAAGGTATTATTAAAAAAACATCTTTAGAAAATTATTCTCGTCCTAGAAAAGATGGGATCAATGCTATTGTGATTCGGAAAGGAGATTCTTTATTGGAAGCTATTCTGACTATAGGAAATAGTCATGTTTTTATTGCAATAAAAAGTGGAAGAATTATTCGTTTTTTAGAAAATCAAGTTCGTTTAACTGGAAGAACTTCTTCGGGAGTTATAGGAATTAATATTAATGATAAAGATTTAGTTATTGGAATGATATGCGTAAATGTAGAAGAAAAAGAAAAAGGACATTTATTAGTAGTTTCTGAAAAAGGATTTGGAAAAAGATCCCATATAAAAGATTATCGCATTACCAATCGTGGTGGAAAAGGAATTAAAACAATAAATATAACTCAAAAAACAGGAAATTTGATTTCTATCAAATATGTAACGGATCAAGATGATTTAATGATTATTAAAAAATCAGGTATTATTATACGTATTCCTATATCGGATATAAGAGTAATGGGAAGAACAACTCAAGGAGTTAGATTAATTAATTTAAAAGATAACGATGCTATAGCTGATGTGGCAAAAGTTTATAAACCTATTATGGAATTTCATTAAAATCTCGTAATATATTCATACATTCTGCTATAGAAAAATCTTTCCTAATATTTTTTTCCCATTCTTTTTGTTCCTCTGATTCTTTTGCATTTGAAATGATTTTGTAAGAAGAATAAAATGATCGGAATCCATATGTATTCAAATAGTTCATTAATTTTTTAAAATATTTATTTCTTTTTTTTATTTCTAAATTTTCATAATAAAATTTTTCCCAGTTTAAAGGAACCTGTTTTTTGTTAGAAACTTTTTTTTCTAATGATTGGATTGTTTTATAAATCATAATGAAATTCCTATTTTTTTTCAACCGTTCTATGCTTTTGTGTTTTACTTTTTCTAAAAAAAAATTATTATAATAATAAGAAGAATGAAGAAAAGGAATAGGATCCGTATTATCCCATTTCATAGGATTAGTTTGATTTTTTTCCACAAATTTTAAATTTGTCATATTGTTTGTAATAACTATATCAGAATTTACTCCCTTTAATTGAGTTGAACTTCCATTAACACGATAAAATTTATTTATGGTAAATTTTAAGGATCCTAGTTTTTCATTATAAAATAAAAATCTATTTAATGGATAAATAGTTTGTATTGTTCCCTTTCCATATGTTTGAGTACTTCCAACTATAATTCCTCTTTTATAATCTTTTATAGCTGCAGCTAAAATTTCAGAAGCAGAAGCTGATAATTCATTCACAAGAACTACAAGAGGACCCGTCCATAGAATTTTATTTTTATGGCTTTCAAGTCTCTTTTTTTGTTTATTAGGTTTTCCTATCTGTAGGATAGGTTTTTTTCCTAAAAAAAAACCAGCAATTTCTATTACAGAATTTAAAGATCCTCCTCCATTATTTCTGATATCTATTAGAATTCCTTTTATATTTTCCTTTTTCAATTTTTGTATGATTTTTTTCATATCTTCAGCTGCATTTTTTCCATTTTTATTTTCAGGATTGAAATAAAATTCTGGTAAGTAGATCAATCCATATTTATCCTGATTTTTATCCAAAATTATAACACTTTTTGCAAAAATTTCTTTTTTTTCAATTATCTCTCTGGTGAGAATTACATCTTCTATAGATCCATTTTTTTTTTGAATAGTTAGTTTAACTTTACTTCCTTTTTTTCCTCTTATTAAACGAATCGAATTTTCTAATAACATTCCTACAATATTTTTAGATTCTGAATTAACGTTTTTTGCTACTCGTATGATTTTATCTCCTATTTCTATTTTTTTATTTTTCCATGCAGGTCCACCAATAATAAGTTTAATAACTGTTGGATATCCTTTATCATCTTCTAATTTGACACCAATTCCTTCTATTTGTCCAGATATATTTGAATCAAATATTTCTTTTTCTTTAGGAGAAAAATAATTAGTATGAGGGTCATATTGAGTAGTAATAGTATTAACATATGTAGAAAACCAATCGGATTTTTTTTTCATTTTTAATTTTCTAAAATATTCCCGAATATATTCTTCTACTTTTTTTCTTGATGTTTTCTCGTTATTAAAAAATGCATTTTTCCAAATTTTTTTTTGATTTTTGGAAGTGATTTTTTTTTGATTTTTGGAAGTGATTTTTTTTTGATTTTTGGAAGTGATTATTTCTAATAATGTCAAATATTTTAAATGTTTTCTCCATTTTTCGATCCATTCTTTTCTATTTTTTGAAAAAAATAATTTTTGTTCTTCCAACATATATATTTCTTTTTTATTAAAATCGAAAGGGGTTTTCAATATTTGAAGACACATAGATTCCGCTTCTTTTATTCTTTGAAAAAAACGTTCCATAACAATATTAAAAAAAGTAGTATCTCCATGAATCCAAAAATCGTCTATTTTTTCTTTATATAAAGAAAGTTCTTCCACATCCTTTTGAATAAAAAATCGTTTTTGATTATCTAGTTTTTCAAAATATTTTTGATATACTTTATTTGAAAAATCATTATCTATAGAAATAGGATTTGGATACAAAAAGTAAAGTGTTTTATATATTATTTTAAGTATTATACGATGTTTTTCCTGTTCTCCTAATGGGGTACAAAGGCTGAATGAAAAAATGAATAAAAAACCAATTATTATATATTTTATATTATTCAGCTTTTTTATTTTAAAATTCACAATAATGCATTGATTGAAAAATATTAGTAAAATTATATAAGTTTTTATAAAATGAATAAAAAACCAATTATTTTAGTTACAAATGATGATGGAATCATAGCTCCAGGTATTAGAGCACTTGTTCATTATATGAATTTATTAGGAGATGTGTATGTAGTGGCTCCAAATAAACCTCAATCTGGAGTGGGCCATGCAATAACAATGAATACAGTATTATTTTGTGATTCTGTAAAAATAGATAATGGACATCAAAAAGAATGGGAGTGTTCTGGTACTCCAGTAGATTGTGTTAAATTAGCAATTAGTGAGATACTTCCCCGTAAACCTGATATTTGTGTATCAGGAATTAATCATGGGTCAAACTCTTCTATTAATATTATGTATTCTGGAACTATTTCTGCAGTTATTGAAGCTAGTATAGAGGGAATTTCATCTGTAGGATTTTCTCTATCGGATTTTGATTGGAATGCAGATTTTGAACCATCCAAAAAATATGTATGTCAGATTGTTAAAAAAATTCTTTATAATCCTATTCCGGAAAAAATAATCACATTGAATGTTAATATTCCTAAATTAGGAAAAAAACAAATTAAAGGAATTAAAATATGTAGACAAGCAGAGTCTAAATGGATAGAAAGTTTTGATAAACGTTATAATCCTAGTGGAAAAACTTATTATTGGTTAGTCGGAGATTTTTTGAATTTGGATAAAAAGGAAGATACAGATGAATGGGCTTTAAAAAATGGATATGTATCTATTGTCCCTATTCAATTAGATATGACAAATTATACTATTTTAAATTTTTTAAAGTCTTGGAATTTTGTTGTATTATTTGTTTTATGTTTATTCTGAATTTGATAAAATATATGTCATCTTTTTTAGAAGGATCTTTAAATCCTAAAACAATTCAAGATTTTGTTGGACAATATGAAATATTGAATAATCTGAAGATTTTTATTCAGGCTGCTAAAAAAAGAAAAGAAGCTTTAGATCATATTTTATTTCATGGACCTCCAGGATTAGGAAAAACAACACTTGCTCATATTGTGGCTAATGAATTATGTGTGAATATTACTGTAACTTCTGGATCTGTTCTAGATAAACCTGGAGATTTAGCTGGACTATTAATTCATTTAAAAATGAATGATGTAATTTTTATTGATGAAATTCATCGTCTTTCTCCAGTTGTAGAGGAATATTTGTATTCAGCTATGGATAATTATAAAATAGACATTATCATAGATTCTGGATCTAATGCTAGATCTGTTAAAATAGATTTATCTCCTTTTACTTTAATAGGAGCAACTA
Organism: Blattabacterium sp. DPU; assembly: GCF_011290385.1. Classification (NCBI taxonomy): domain Bacteria; kingdom Pseudomonadati; phylum Bacteroidota; class Flavobacteriia; order Flavobacteriales; family Blattabacteriaceae; genus Blattabacterium; species Blattabacterium sp. DPU. The sequence continues at coordinate 553,707 of NZ_CP049785.1, read as the reverse complement.
CAAGATCAGGTTTATTAACAGCTCCTATGCGTTCTAGATTTGGTATTAATTTTCGTCTTAATTATTATGAAAAAAAATTATTAAACAATATTGTCAATCGTAGTGCAAAATTGCTAAATATTCCAATAACAGAAAAAGCATCTTATGAAATAGCAAATAGAAGTCGTGGAACTCCACGTATTGCCAATGCTTTATTACGTAGAATCCGTGATTTTGCACAAATCAAAGGAAATGGAATCATTGATATCAATATATGTAATCTAGGGTTACAAGCTCTTAATGTAGATAAATATGGATTAGATGAAATGGATAATAGAATTCTTTCATATATTATAGATCATTTTAAAGGAGGCCCTGTGGGAATTAATACTATAGCAATAGCTGTTAGTGAAAATTCTGATACAATAGAAGAAGTTTATGAACCTTTTCTTATTCAAGAAGGATATTTAATTAGAACACCAAGAGGAAGAAAAGTAACGAAATTAGCTTATCATCATATTAAAAAAAATTTAAAAAAAAAATAGACTAAAATATCTTTTATTATATGTTCATAAGAATTAACTTTGTTAAAAGAATCAATATCAAAATGTACAATCATGCCTTCAAATGTTATTGTTGGTCTCCAATGGGGTGACGAGGGAAAAGGAAAAATTACAGACTTACTTGCTAAAAATTCGGATTATGTAATCCGTTATCAAGGAGGAAATAACTCAGGTCATTCTATTCATATTAAAAATCGTTATTTTATTCTTCATTTAGTTCCTTCTGGAGTTATTTATTCTGGAGTGAAATGTATTATCGGTCCTGGAGTGGTGGTTGATCCTAAATCTTTTATAAAAGAAATACAAAATCTAGAATCAATGGGAATGAATACATCTAATGTATTATTAGCAAAAAGAGCACACATCACTATGCCTTACCATCGTTTATTAGATCAGTATAAAGAAGAATCTTTAGGAAAAAAATCAATAGGAACAACACACAAAGGAATTGGTCCTACTTATGAAGATAAAATTGCTCGTATAGGGATTCGTGTTTTAGATTTATTGGATTTAGACATTTTTTATAAAAAATTAAAATACAATATTGATTTAAAAAATCAAATTTTTACAAAAATTTTTCAAAAAAAAACTCTTTCTTTTAAATCTATTTATGAAGAATATATAGAATATGCAAAAACTATTTCTGATCGAATAATAGACGGAGTTTATGAAATTCATAAAGCTTTTCATAATAAAAAAAAGATTCTATTTGAAGGAGCTCAAGCTATGTTATTAGATATAAATTATGGAACATATCCATATGTAACCACTTCTTCTACTTCTACAGGAGGAGTATGTACAGGATCTGGAATCCCTCCTCACTTTTTAAAAAATTTTATAGGAATATCAAAGGCATATTGTACTCGTGTAGGATTTGGTCCTTTTCCTACAGAAATAGAAAATGAAATTGGGGATGTAATTCGTCAAAAAGGAAATGAGTATGGAGCAACAACAAAACGCCCAAGACGATGCGGATGGTTAGATTTGATTGCTCTTAAATATTCTTGTATGATTAACGGAATTAATTATTTAGTTATTACAAAATTAGATGTTTTAAGTGAATTGAAAATTATTAAAGTGTGTGTAAAGTATAAATATAATAATGACATTATTCAATATTTTCCAGCAGATATAATAAAAAATGTAAAAGGAGTTTACATAGATTTTCCTGGATGGAAAAAAGATATATCTTCTATTCATAAATACGAAGATTTGCCAATAAATTGTCAAAAATACATAGGATTTATTGAAAATTTTCTGAATTTAGAAATTATATTAATTTCTGTGGGTTCTGAAAGAAATCAAAATATTATTAAAAATAAATCACTATTTTTAAAAATTTTTAATTAAAAAAATTTTCTTGTGAAAAAGTATAAAAATCCTTTAGTAGAACGATATAGTAGCAAAGAAATGTTATATAATTTTTCTCCAAAAAAAAAATTTATTTTGTGGAGAAAATTATGGTTATACTTAGCGGAAATTCAAAAAGAATTAGGATTAAATATTAGTAAAGAACAGATTCTTGATTTAAAAAATCATTTGTATGATATTGATTGGGATAGAGTTTCTTTTTATGAAAAAAAATTTAGACATGATGTCATGGCTCATTTATATGCTTTCGGGGAAAAAGCACCCATTGCTAGACCTATTATTCATTTGGGAGCTACGAGTGCATTTTTAGGAGACAATACAGATATTATTTTAATTCGTGATGGATTGGAAATTTTATTGAAAAAATTGATTAATGTAATTTTCCGTCTTAGAAATTTTACCCTAGAATATCATGATATTCCTACTTTAGCTTTTACTCATTATCAACCTGCTCAATTAATCACTGTAGGAAAACGTTCTGCTTTATGGTTACAAAGTTTACTTCTAGATTTAGAAGAGTTAGAATTTAGATTGAAAAATATTCATTTTAGAGGAGTAAAAGGAACTGTAGGTTCAGCAGATAGTTTTAAAAAATTATTTAATGGAGATTTACAAAAAGTAAAAAATTTAGAAAAAAAATTATCTAGTAAGTTTGGATTTCAAAATATTTTTCCTATAACAGGACAAACTTATGATAGAAAGGTAGATGCTCAAATATTAAATGTCTTATCCAATATATCTCAATCATCTCATAAATTTAGTAATGATTTACGATTGTTACAAAATTTAAAAGAAATGGAAGAACCTTTTGAAAAAGAACAAATTGGGTCTAGTGCAATGGCTTATAAACGGAATCCAATACAAAGTGAACGTATGGCTTCTTTAGCAAAATATGTTATTTCTTTATCTAATAGTTCAGCATTAGTTGCTGCAACTCAATGGTTGGAACGGACTTTAGATGATTCTGCAAATAGGAGGTTGGTCATTGGACAATCATTCTTAGCTGTAGATTCAATTTTAATGATTTGGAATAATATATTAGAAAATATTATAGTATATCCTAAAATTATCGATAAACATATAAAAGAAGAACTTCCTTTTTTAATTACTGAATATATTATTGTAGAATGTGTAAAAAATGGAGCAGATAGGCAAAAAATCCATGAAAGAATACGAGTCCATTCTATGGAAACAAATAATAAAATTAAATTAGAAGGAATGGAAAATGATTTTATTAAACGTATTTTACATGATAAAAAAATACCAATTCATGAAGAAAAAATGAATCAAATTCTAAATCCTAAAAATTTGACAGGATTTTCTTCAGATCAAACTTTAGAATTTATTGATACAATAGTTAATCCTATATTAAATCGTTTTCATCATCTAATTGATTCTGATATATCCAATATGGATAAAAAAATTTAAATAAATAATGAATTTCAGAATTTATATACAAAAAAAAAGTCCTTTTGATATTAATTCTAGAAAATTATACAATGAATTAAAAAATATGAATATTTCATTGTCTAATATAGTTATTTATTATATATATGATATATTTAATATAAATGAAAAACTTTTTTTGGAAAGTTTATCAAAAGTTTTTGTAGATCCTATTACAGATATTTTACATAGAAAAATACATTTGACCACTTCATGTATAGAATATTTTCCAGAAAGATATGAATCTAGAGCTTATGCAGCTGTACAATGCATAAAAGTTATAGATCCTAAATCGTTGGTATCCATAAAAGCTGGACAATTAATAAAATTAATTGGAATGAAAAAACAAGATGATTTTTATAAAATTAAAAAATTTTATACAAAATCATGTTTATATACAACTGGAAAAAATAAAAAAAATGACACCAAAATCATAGATAACTTTATAAATTTATCTGTTAATGAAATCATAAAAATCCATCGTAAGTGGAATTTTTCTATGGAAATTAATGATTTATTTTTTATTCAAAAATATTTTTATAAAGAAAAACGAAACCCGACACGAGCAGAATTACGGATATTTGATGTTTATTGGTCTGATCATTGTCGTCATACAACATTTTTTACTACATTGAAAGATATATCTTTTGATGGTTCATTAAAAAAAACATATCAAAATATTTTTAACAGATATTTAAAGGATAGAGATTCAGTAGGGAGATCAAAATCTCCTATTAATCTTATGGATTTATCCAATATTCCTTCTAAAATTCTTTATCAAAAGGGAAAATTAAGAAATTATGTTTCGTCATATGAACATAATGCATGTATGATGACCATAAATGTAGATTTCACTGAAAATAAAAAAAAAGAAAAATGGTATTTATTATTTAAAAATGAAACTCATAATCATCCTACTGAAATGAATCCTTTTATAGGAGCTTCTACTTGTATAGGAGGAGCTATTCGTGATCCTCTATCTGGTAGAGCATTTGTTTATCAGGGGATAAGATTAAGTGGAGCAGCTGATCCTATTCAATCAAAAATTATTAATGGTAAATTACCTCAACATCATATTTGTTTTGAATCAGCTCGTGGTTATAGTTCTTATGGAAATCAAGTAGGACTAGCAACAACTCATGTACAAGAAATTTATCATGAGGGATATAAAGCAAAAAGAATGGAGGTGGGAATGGTTGTTGGAGCTGTTCCTATTGATTTCATAAAGCAAGATAAACCAAAAAAAGGAGACATCATTTTATTAATTGGAGGATTAACAGGAAAAGAAGGAATAGGAGGAGCTACTGATTCCTCTAAAGAACAGAATTTAGATTTCAAAAATAATAATGTTCAAGCAAAAGGAGATCCTATCATAGAAAGAAAAATTCAAAGATTTTTTAGAAAAAAAGAGGTTATTTCTTTGATAAAAAAATGTAATGATTTTGGAGCAGGAGGAGCTTCCGTAGCTGTAGGTGAATTACACGATAGTTTAGTTCTTTATTTAGATAAAATACCAATTAAAAAAAATGCAAAAAACATAAAGGCTATAGAAATTGCTCTTTCTGAATCTCAAGAACGTATGGCTGTAATATTAGATCCTAAAAATGTTAAAAAATTTATTCATTTTTCTCGTGAAGAAAATATTATAGCTGTTCCTATTGGTGAAATCACGGATAATAAACGTATCATTTTTGATTATAAAGGAAAAAAAATTTTTAATGTAAAAAGTTCTTTTTTAAATACACGGGGATATCATAAAGAAAAATCTGTTCTCGTGAATTCCCCAATTTCAATTTCTCCTTTTAATAAATCAAAAAAAATCATTTTTAGTAAAGAAACATTTTTAAATACTCTTTCTAAATTAAATATAGCTTCTCAAAAAAGTTTAGTAGAGATGTTTGATAGTACTGTAGGAGGAACTACAGTTTTAATGCCTTTTGGAGGAAAATATCAAATGACTCCATCTGAAGGAAGTGCACAAAAAATTCCTGTTTTGATAGGAAATACAAATACAGTTAGTTTAGTTTCTTGGGGCTTTCATCCTGAAGTATCTACTTGGAGTCCTTTTCATGGAGGAGCTTATGCTATTGTAGAATGTATTTCTAAAATTGTTTCTATGGGAGGAAATTACAGGAATACTTATTTCAGCTTTCAAGAATATTATCAAAAATTGGGAAATAATCCAGAACATTGGGGAATCCCTTTTTCTGCTTTACTAGGAGCTTATCATGCTCAGATGTCGTTAGAATTAGCTTCTATAGGGGGAAAAGATTCTATGTCTGGAACGTATAAAAATTTGCATGTTCCACCTACATTGATTGTTTTTGGTGTATCTACAGGTTTTTGTTTTAATATTACATCTCCTGAATTTAAAAAAGTAGGAAATAAAATTTATTTGTATTATCACAATTCATTAGAAAATGAAATGCCAGATTTTGATTCTATCAAAAAAGCCTATGATCATATTTTTAAAGGAATTTGTTCTGGAAAAATTGTTTCGGTAAAAACAGTAAAAGATGGAGGAATTTCTGTTGCTATTGCGAAAATGTCTTTTGGAAATCGTTTAGGAGCAGTTATTGATTATAAAAATCATTTGCTTGAAACAAACATAGGTTCCTTAATTATAGAATCTACATCTGCCATTTCATATGATAATTTCATTCCAATAGGAGAAATCATTCCTTATGAATATTTAAATTTTAATGGAATCTGTATTGATATAGAAGAATCTATAAAAAATTGGTTAAAAACTTTTCCTTCTATTTTTTCCTTTCATGAATATGAAAAAAAAGAAAAAAGTAATGTAAAAAAAAATGTAAAAAAAGAAGAAAAATATAATTCTATCTCATGGAAATGTAAATTTAAAAAAAAAGGAAAACCTCGTGTATTTATTCCTATATTTCCTGGTACAAATAGTGAATTTGAATCAATTCGTGCATTTGAGAAAGAAGGATCTATAGTGAATACTTTAGTATTTAAAAATCTAGATAATAAAAATATTATAGAATCCATGTTTTTTTTTAAAAAAAATATAGAGTCTGCACAAATTTTTATGCTTTGTGGAGGTTTTAGTGCTGGAGATGAACCGGATGGATCTGCTAAGTTTATTGTATCTATATTACATAATCCATATATTCAAGATGCTATTAAATATTTTCTTGATCAAGATGGATTAATTTTAGGAATTTGTAATGGATTTCAAGGATTAATAAAATCTGGATTATTACCTGATGGTAAAATATGTTTAAGAAATCATAATTCTCCTACATTGACATTCAATAATACAAAAAAACATATATCCCAATGTGTTCATATCAAAGTAATTTCTGATCATTCTCCATGGTTAAATGGCATGAAAAATAAAATATATACTCTTCCTATATCTCACAGTGAAGGAAGATTTTATGCGAGTAAAAAAACAATAAATATTTTATTAGATAAAAATCAAATTGCTGCACAATATGTAGATTTGGAAGGAATTCCTAGTTTAGATAGATTATATAATCCTAATGGATCCATTGGAGCCGTTGAAGGGGTATTAAGTGAAGATGGCAAAATTTATGGAAGAATGACTCATCCAGAACGTTATGAACATGGATTATTAAAAAATATACCTAATGTTCATGAACATTCAATTTTCAAAAATGCTATACAATATTTTTTATAAAACTGTAAATAACTTATGAAATATGAAAGTGGCTATATTTTTTGGTAGTATTTCTGACAAATCAATTATGAAAATAACAGCGGAAGTACTCAAACAATTTAACATAAATTATAAGTCTTATGTAATTTCCGCACATAGATTACCAGATATTTTATCAAACATTATAAAAGAAATAGAATCTGAAGGTATAGATGTAATTATTGCAGGAGCTGGATTATCTGCTCATTTACCTGGATTTATTTCTTCTAAAACAATTATTCCTGTTATAGGAGTACCTATTCATTGCAATAATAATTATGGATCTTTAGGAGGAATAGATGCTCTTTTATCTATGATACAAATGCCGAAAGATGTTCCCGTTGCTACAGTTGGTATAAATAATTCCTATAATGCTGCTTTGTTAGCTATTCATATTTTATCCATAAAATATAAAGATATCAGAAAATTATTGCTAAAATTCAGAATGAAAAAAAAAGATAAATTAATAACTGAAATTAAGCAACGTTTATTACTATGAGCTGCATAATTAAAAAAAATCTTTTATTGGAAGGAAAGACTAAAAAAATATATACGACTAATAATCCTATAGAGGTATTAATTCATCATAAGGATGATATAACTGCTTTAAATGGATTGAAAAAAAAGTTATTGCAAGATAAAGGAATTTTAAATAATGAAATATCTACATTAATTTTTAAATTTTTAAATTCCTGTGGAATTAAAACCCATTTTATACGAAAAAAAAATAATAGAGAACAATTATGTCATAAAGTAGATATAATTCCTTTGGAATTTGTTGTTCGTAATATTGTTTCCGGAAGTATGTCTAAACGTTTAGGAGTTAGAGAAGGAATTGATTTATATAATCCTATTTTTGAAATATTTTATAAAAATGATCAATTAAAAGACCCCTTAATTAATGACCATCATGCAGTATTTCTGAAAATTATTTCTTATGAAGAATTAAATACCATTTATGGCATAATATCAAAAATTAACCATATTCTAAAAAAATACTTTTTAGATAAAAACATTATATTAGTAGATTTTAAAACAGAATTTGGAAGAAATCATAAAAACGAGATACTACTTTCTGACGAAATCAGTCCAGATACTTGTCGTTTTTGGGATAAAATAACAATGAAAAAACTGGATAAAGATTTATTTAGAATGGAAAAAAAAGAAAAAGAAGAAGTATTTGATATTTATATGGAGATATTAAAAAGGTTAAATGTAAGTTAATCCATAATGGGACAAAGATATTCTTTTTCCAAAAAGATGATATCTCAATTATTCCCTTTTATTCTGGAAAATAATTATTTTGATAAATTTCATGATGAATGTGGTGTTTTTGGGATTTATTCTCCTTATAAAGTAGACACCTTTTCTTTAATTCAATTTGGCTTATTTGCATTACAACATAGAGGACAAGAAGCTTGTGGTTTTTCTGTTTTACGAGATGGATTTATTATCTCACATAAAAGCGAAGGTCTTGTTTTAGATTTTTTTCGAAAAATTTCGAATTCTAAATGTTATCATGGAAATGCTGTAATTGGACATACTCGTTATTCTACAGAAGGAGGACAAAGTAAAAAAAATATTCAACCTTTTTTTGGAGAAGATTCTTTTGGAAAGAGTACAATATCTATTGTTCATAATGGAAATTTAGTGAATGCTCAAAAGATTCGTAAAAAATTAGAATCCAAAGGAATCAATTTTATATCCGAATATTCAGATTCCGAAGTTATATTACGTTTAATACAAAAATATTTACCAGAATCTGGTAATAATCTAGAAAAAGCTATTCAAAAAACAACAATTGATATTAAAGGAGCATATTCTGTGATTGTACTTATGGATAATAAAATGGCTGCATTTAGAGATCCAAATGGAATACGTCCTTTATGTTATGGAATGTTAAATGAAGAAACTTATATATTTAGCTCTGAAACTTGTGGTATTGATTCTGTTGGGGGATTTTACGTTAGAGATTTATTTCCAGGAGAAATTATAATTGTGGAGAAAAAATCAGTTCAATTCTCTCTACTTACAGAAAAGATAAATACAAAAAAAAGAATATGTTCTTTTGAATATATTTATTTTTCTCGTCCTGATTCCTCAATTGAAAATATAAATGTTTATAAAATTCGTGAAAAAAGTGGAGAAAAACTTTATGAACAACATCCAGTAAAAGCGGATGTAGTTATTGGAGTCCCAGATTCTGGAGTTCCAGCTTCTATTGGGTATTCTAAAGCTTCTGGAATTCCTTTTAAACCAATTTTAGTAAAAAATAAATATATTGGGAGATCTTTTATTCTACCCAAACAGGAAATGCGAGAGAAAATGGTAAACTTGAAATTAAATCCTATATTAGATGAAATAAAAGGAAAACGGATTGTTATCATTGATGATTCTATAGTCCGTGGAACTACCAGTCGTAGATTAGTTTACATATTAAGAAAAGCAGGAGCTAAAGAAATTCATTTTAGAAGTGCATCTCCTCCTATTATAGGCCCATGTTATTTAGGAGTCGATACTCCAACTAAAAAGGATCTCATATCATACAATTATGTTGATAAAAAAAGTATAGCAAAAATTCTAAATGTAGATAGTTTAGAATTCTTAAGTATGGATAATTTTATAGACATACTTGGAAGTATTCATTATTGTTTTGGTTGTTTTACAGGAATTTATCCAGTTCAAAAAAATTGATTAATATATAAATAAATAATATGAAAGGGAAAAAAAACAACATGATTATATGCAAGATGAGTAAAATTTTAGAAAATACTTATAATAATAGAGTCATGAGTACATTAGATCATTTTTCTAGTTTTTATAGAATATATGAATGTGGATATCAAGACCCTATTTTAGTATCTGGAGTAGATGGGGTAGGAACTAAATTACGTTTAGCTATAGATTATAAAAAATATAATGTTATTGGAGAAGATTGTTTTGCAATGTGTGCAAATGATGTTTTATGTCATGGGGCTATTCCTTTATTTTTTTTAGATTATTTAGCTTGTGGAAAATTGGACTCTATTATTGTGGAAAAAATTATACAAGGAATAGCTATTTCTTGCAAAAAAACTAATACTTGTCTAATTGGAGGAGAAACAGCAGAAATGCCTGGAATTTACAAAGAAAATGATTATGATATCGCTGGATTTTGTGTAGGTATTGTAGAAAAAAACCATCTTGTAGATGGTAAAAAATTAATTGAAGAAGGAGATATTTTAATAGGACTACCTTCATCAGGTGTACATAGTAATGGTTTTTCTGTAATTAGGAATATTTTTTCTACAGAAGATTTTGTTAAATCTTTTCAAGGAGAACCGTTTTATAAAACGCTTTTAATTCCAACTAGAATTTATCATTTTCCTATTCATATTTTATTAAAAGAATTTGTGATTCACGGATTAGCTCACATTACCGGAGGAGGAATTTTAGATAATCTATATAGAATTATTCCAGAAGGTTTATCAGCTGTAGTGAAAAAAGAAAAAATTCCTATTCAACCTGTTTTCAATTATATTCAAAAAACAGGAAATCTATCTGAAGATGAAATGTGGAAAACTTTTAATATGGGAGTAGGAATGATTATAGCAATCTCTTTTGAAAAAAAAAATTCTATTTTAAAAAGGCTTCATATTTTAGGAGAAAAACCTTTTATTTTAGGTAATATTGTGAAAGGAAATAAAAGAGTATTTTTGAAATAAATATAAAATATTTCCATGAAAAAAATAACTATTTTAGTTTCTGGAAAAGGGACCAATATGCAGCATATTTTTCAAGCAATTGAAAGTGGAATACTTTATAATTCTGTAGTAAATTTAGTAATTTCTGATAGATGGTGTAAAGCAATTCAACATGCATTGAAAAAAAATATCACAGTATTTTCTTTAATAAGAACTAATAAAAAATTTTTTTCTAAAGAAATAAACCATATACTGATAAGATATATTCCGGATATTATAGTTCTTTCAGGATTTCTTTCTATACTTGATGCTGAATTTTGCGAAAAATGGTTTGATAAAGTTATAAATATTCATCCTTCTTTATTACCTAAATATGGGGGAAAAGGAATGTATGGAACAAAAATACATAAAAAAGTTTTGAAAAATAAGGAAAGAATATCAGGAGCTACAGTTCATTATGTCACAAAAGATGTGGATTCAGGAGATATAATTTTACAAGAAACATGTGAAATTAATTCCAAGGAGACTTTAACATCTTTATCAGAAAAAGTTTCTATAATAGAAAAAAAAATATTAATTCAATCTATTAATCAACTTTTAAAATGATAAGAAATTAATGATCCTATATATTCAAAAAAAGTAATTATGAAAAGAGCTTTGATTAGTGTTTATAATAAAAATGAAAAATTATTTAATTTTGTAAATTTTTTAGATAAAAAAGGATATCAAATAGTTTCTACTGGTGGTACCTATCAATATTTTATTAAAAAAGGGATATCAAATATTATAGATATTTCTGATCTTACTTCTTTTCCTGAAATCTTAGATGGAAGAGTCAAAACCATTCATCCTAATATATATGGAGGTATTTTAGCCAATCGTTACATTGAAAAACATATGAAATCTATTCATTCTCATAATATTCATCTTATTGATGTTGTATTGGTTAATTTTTATCCATTTTTTGAAAAAATACATCAAAAATCTATTGATATTAATTCCTTAATAGAATTCATTGACATTGGTGGCCCATCCGTACTTAGAGCTGCTGCTAAAAATTTTTTACATGTAACTGCTATTATAGACAATAATGATTATGAACTCGTTCAATATGAAATAGAACATTATGGATTCCCTTCATTAAAATTGAGGAAAAAATTAGCAGGAAAAGCCTTTAATTTTACTTCTGCTTACGATTCTGCTATTTCTCAATATCTTTTAGATGATATAGATGATAAATTTCCTATTTATTTACATTCTTCTTATGAAAGAAAAATGAATCTCCGTTATGGAGAAAATCCTCATCAAAAAGCAGCTTATTACGTTCATACAATTCATAAAGGATCCATGCGGAATTTTCATCAATTACATGGAAAAGAACTATCATTTAATAATTTAAAAGATATGGATATAGCGTGGAAAGTCGTTACTCAATTTTCTGAACCTGCTTGTTGTACTGTAAAACATTCTACACCTTGTGGTGTGGCGTTAGGAAAAAATATTATTGAAGCATTTCAAAAAACTTATTACGCTGACACAGTTTCATCTTTTGGAGGAATAATGGCTGTTAATGTTCCAATAACAAAAGAACTATCAAAAGAAATAAATCACATTTTTTTAGAAGTGGTTATTTCACCTAGTTACGAAACAGATGTTTTAAATATTTTAAAAATTAAAAAAAATCTTAGAATTATTAAAATCAATGACCCTATATCAGATAGATTAGAATATGTACAAGTAGATGGAGGAATTTTAGTACAAGAATCAGATGATTCTTCTCCTTATGAGGAAAATTATAAAATAGTTACTAAAAAAAAATTTAGTGATCAAGAGTTGAAATCATTATTTTTTGCTCAAAAAGTAGTAAAATATGTAAAATCTAATGCTATAGTTGTAGCTAAAGGAACACAAACTTTAGGGATTTCTGGAGGTCAAACTAATAGAATTTGGGCAGCTCGTCAAGCTATAGAAAGAGCTTTAGAAAAAAGTAAAGATGGATTAGTTCTTGTTTCCGATGCTTTCTTCCCCTTTCGAGATGTTGTAGATGAAGCAGCTCGTTATGGTGGTATCCGTGCTATTCTTCAACCAGGTGGGTCTATACGTGATGAAGAATCTGTGAAAGCTTGTGATGACTATGGAATCGCAATGGCTTTTACTGGAAAAAGACACTTTAAACACTAAAATTATGAAAATATTGATTCTTGGAAGCGGAGGACGTGAACATGCTATGGGGAAAAAATTATTGGAAGATAATCATTCAATACAACTTTATTTTTATCCCGGTAATGGAGGAACAAGTATCATAGGAAAAAATCTTGAAAACCATAATACGGCATTGGATTTAGGTTTTTTTGCTAAAAAAAATGCAATAGATATAACTATTGTAGGATCCGAAATCTTTTTATTAGAAGGAGTTGTTGATATTTTTCAAAATTTTGGACTAAAAATAGTGGGGCCACATTATTCAGCTGCTCAACTTGAAGGAGACCGAATTTTTGCTAAATCTTTTATGAAAAAATATGGAATTCGTACTCCTAAATATGAAATTTTTTATTGCTATGAAAAGGCTCTTAATTTTTTTTTAAAAAAGGATATGAATTCTGTAGCTATTAAAACAAATGGAATAGCTGCAGGAAAAGGTGTTATTTTAGTCCATGATAAAAATGAAGCTATAAAAGCTTTAAAAAATATTATGATAAAAAAAAAATTTGGAAAATCTGGAAATCAAATTATCATAGAAGAATTTTTGCAAGGAAAAGAAGTTTCTATTATATCTATTTTTAATGGAAAAAACATTATTCCTTTTTTATCGGCCAAAGATTATAAAAAAATTATAGAAAATGAAAAAGGATTAAATACTGGAGGAATGGGATCTATTGTTCCCAATCCATATATGACAGATTCTATTTGGATAGATTTTAAAAAAAACATTTTAGAACCTACTTTGGAAGGATTGCTTATGGAAAAATTAACTTTTTTTGGATTCTTATATTTTGGATTAATGATAAGTCATAACAAAGTTTACCTATTAGAATACAATACTCGCATAGGTGATCCTGAAGCTCAAACTTTATTTCCATTAATGAAAAGTAATTTTTTAAAAATTATTCAATCTTCCTTTATACATAAAAAGATATCTATTGATTGGAAAAAATTATGTTCTTGCTGTGTAGTTTTATCATCTAAAGGATATCCTGAAAAATATGAAATCGGAAAAATTATAACAGGTTTAAATTTTTTAAAGGAACCTTTTTATATTGCTGGAGCAAAAAAGGAACAAAAAAAATGGATTACATCAAGTGGACGAGTACTCAATATAGTAGGAATAGGGAATTCTTTTCAAGAAGCTAGAAAAAATGCTTATGATCAGGTTCAAAAAATTAAATTTGAAAACATGTATTTTAGAAAAGATATTGGTTTATAATTTAAAAAATCCAAAAATGAAAAAAGATTTTATACTCATATTAGATTTTGGATCTCAATATAGTCATATGATAGCTAGAAGAATTCGAGATATAGGAGTATATACTTTATTATATCATTATAATGATATTCGTATATTACATATAATTTCAAAAAACAAACCTAAAGGATTGATTTTATCAGGAGGACCTTTTTCTGTTTATGAAACAGGTTCTCCATTAATATCTAAAGATATTTTTCAACTTAATATTCCTATATTTGGAATTTGTTATGGAATGCAACTTATTTCTTTTCTTTTTGGAGGAAAAGTAAAAAAATCAAAATATAAAGAATATGGAAAATCCTGTTTAATCATAGATCATCCTAATAACAATATATTTTATGGAATTCCCGAAAAATCTATTGTTTGGATGAGTCATTTCGACGAAATTAAAAATCTCCCAAAAGAATTTCAAGTTATCGGACATACATCATCTTGTCATATTGCAGCTTTTAGTCATATCAGTAAAGATATTTATGCAGTACAATTTCATCCAGAAGTAAAAAATACAGAATATGGAATATCTATGTTGAAAAATTTTGTTTTTCACATTTGCAAATGTGATTCTAATTGGAAATTGAACAATTTTGTACAAAATACGATATATGATATTAAAAAACGTGTTGGGAAAAAAAAAGTTATTTTAGGTTTTTCTGGAGGAGTAGATTCTTTTGTTACTGCTTATATTATTTATCAAGCTATTGGAAATTCTTTAAATTGTATTTTCGTAGATACAGGACTTTTATTAAAAAATGAAGAAGAAAAAATATATTCTTTATGTCAAAAAATGCATTTTCCTATAAAAATAATAGATGCTAAAAATCATTTTTTATCTAAATTAACTGGAATTATCGATCCTGAAATAAAAAGGAAAATTATAGGTGAAGAATTTATTTATATTTTTCAAAAAGAATCAGAAAAAATTAAAGATGTTGAATTTTTAGCACAAGGAACCATATATTCAGATGTTATTGAATCTTCTGTTTATTCAAATAATTCAATAAGTTGTTCTATAAAATCTCATCATAATGTAGGAGGACTTCCAAAAAAATTAATGAAATTAAAACTCGTTGAACCTTTAAAAGAATTATTTAAAGATGAAGTCAGAAAAATAGGACAAAAATTGGGATTTCCAAAAGAAATTTTATATCGTCATCCATTTCCTGGACCGGGGTTAGGTATTCGTGTTATTGGAGAAATAAATGAAAAAAAAATTTTCCTTATAAGAAAAGCAGAGGATATTTTGTTACAAGAATTAATAAATTCAGAAATTTATAATTCTGTAAGTCAAGCTTTTATTGTTTTATTGCCTATAAAATCTGTAGGAATAAAAGGAGATAAAAGAACATATGAATATGCAGCTATATTACGTGTAATTAATACTGAAGATTTTATGACCGCAACTTTCGCTCATTTATCATACAATTTTTTAGAAAAAGTTTCAAGCAGAATTACTAATGAAGTAGAAGAAATTAATAGAATAGCATATGACATCACTTCTAAACCTCCATCAACTATTGAATGGGAATGATTTTTATATCATCATAGAAACTAAATTATATATATTTTTTTTTAATTCTGTTCTAGGAGAAATTAAATCTATAAATCCATGGTCCATTAAGAATTCTGCAGTTTGAAATCCTTCTGGAAGATCTTTGCCTATTATTTCTCTAATAACTCTAGGGCCTGCAAATCCAATAAGAGCTCCTGGTTCAGCTATATTAATATCTCCAAGTAAAGAGTAAGAAGCAGTAACGCCTCCCGTAGTTGGATCCGTTAAAACAGAAATATACGGAATTTTAGCATCACGTAATTGGGTTAATCTAGCTATAGTTTTAGCCATTTGCATTAATGAAAAAGAGGATTCCATTATTCTTGCCCCTCCAGATTTAGAAATTAAAATATATGGATATTTTTTATCGATACAATATTTTATGGCTCTAGATATTTTTTCTCCTACTACGGATCCCATAGATCCTCCTATAAATGAAAAATCCATGCAAGATATCACAACTTTTATAGTTTTAATTTTTCCAATTCCTGTTCGAATTGCATCATATAAATTTGTTTTTTTTCGTGCTTCTTGAATTCGATCTGTATACTTTTTATAATCTTCCCATTTTATAGGATCTTTACTCATCATCTTTACGTTCATTTCTAAAAATTCACCATGATCAAAAAGAATTTCAAAATATTCTTTACTATGAATTCTTACATGATATCCATCTTCTGGACTTACATATGCATTTTTTTTTAATTCTTCAGAATCTATAATTTTTCCACTAGGAGTCCTATACCAAATCCCTTTTGGTAAATCCTTTCTTTCATTTGTAGATGTTAAAATATTCTTTTTTTTTCTTAAAAACCAAGCCATGGTTATTTTATAAAGTATTAATATTATTCATGAGTTCAAAATATTTTTTTAAAATCTTTTTGAAATATTTTTCTCCTTCTCTTAACCATATTCTAGGATCATAATATTTTTTATTAGGAATATGTTTTCCTTTTGGATTTCCTATCTGTTTTTTTAAATATTCCTTATTTATATTCATATAATCTCGAACTCCACAAGCAAAAGCATATTGCAAGTCAGTATCTACATTCATTTTCACAACTCCATAACTAATAGCTTTTTGTATTTCCTTTTCGGTAGACCCTGATCCTCCATGAAAAACTAAAGAAACTGGTTTAGGATTAGTATGAAATTTTCTTTGTATATATTCTTGTGTATTCTTCAAAATATCAGGACAAAGTACAACATTTCCAGGTCTATATACTCCATGTACATTTCCAAAAGATGCTGCTATAATAAAATTGTTGCTGATTTTAGTTAATTTTTCATAAGCATAACCAACTTCTTCTGGTTGAGTATAAAGTTTCTTGTTTTCTACATTAGAATTATCTATTCCATCTTCTTCTCCTCCCGTAACACCAAGTTCTATTTCAAGAGTCATTTTACTTTTATTCATTCTGTAAAAATATTGTTCACAAATATTAATATTATCTATTAAAGATTCTTGAGAAAGATCTAACATATGTGAACTAAACAACGTTTTTCCAAAACGTTTATAATATTTTTCATTAGTTTCTATCAATCCATCTATCCATGGAAGAAGAGGTTTATAACAATGATCTGTATGAAGAATAACCGTTGTTTTATAGTATGAGGCCAATTCATGAATATGCATAGCACAAGCTATAGAACCTTGAATTGCTGCTTTTTGTTTATCATTGCTTAATCCTTTTCCCGCATTAAAAATAGCCCCTCCATTAGATAATTGAATAATAACAGGAGAATTTATTTCTGCAGCAGTTTCCATAACAGCATTCATAGTATTAGATCCAATTACATTTACAGCAGGTATGGAAAATACATTTTCCTTAGCATATTCAAATATTTCTTTCACAAGATTACCAGTAGCCACTCCAAAAGGAAATTTTCTAGACATGTGTGTAAAATTTATTTTTTAATTAAAAGGATTAACAAATGTAAAAAAAAGTATTTTTAATATATAAAAAAATTTTTGATTTGAATCAAATTCAATATACCAATATACCTATGCTCGTTATGCCTTCTACATTAGAAATATACAATGCTTCAGCAGGTTCGGGAAAAACTACTTTTTTAGTTATCAATTATCTTTATGTTTTATTAAAAAGTCCTTATCCTGATGAATTTAAAAAAGTTTTAGCTTTAACTTTTACTAAAAAAGCTTCAGAAGAAATGAAAAACCGTATTTTACAATGTATAAAAGAATTTTCAAATAAAAAAGTTAAAAAAGAATATCGTTTCTTATTTGATTCTATCACGAAAAATTTTCGTTTAACAAAATACCAATTATATCAACGTTCTGAAAAAATATTGTTCTCTATATTGCAGAATTTTTATTCTTTTTCTAAAAATATAAGTACAATAGATAAATTTACTTATAATATTATAAGATCTTTTTTATATGATAGAGAAGTAAATTTAGAAATGGATGCAGATCGATTTTTATTGAAAATTGTAGATAATATATTATGTAGATTAAAAAATTCTGAGAAATGGTCGAATGTTTTGATTCAATCTTCCCTAGAAAATATAAAAGAAGGAAGAAATTGGGATTTAAGAAAAGAATTATTCAAAATAGTTCACATAATACTTGAAGAAAATAATTTTTTTTATATAAAAAAAATAGAAAATTACTCTTTGGAAGATTTTGTTCAGTTAAAAAATCTTTTAATCAAAAGAACTAAAATATTTGAAAAAAAATGTAAAAAAAAAGGAGAAGAATTTTTTCAACTTTTGGAAAAAACATCTATTCAAAAACATTCATTTGTTTATTTAGATTTACCAAGATTGTTCCAAAAATTTCAAAACGGAAATATATTTTTTAATCCGTTTAATAAACGTATTGAAAAAAATATTCAAAAAGGAATATTTTATTCTCAATTTTTTTTTGATGATAATCAAAAAACATTAATAGAAAAAAATAAAAATAAAATACTTTTTTTATACAAAAAAGCAAAATCTATATATAAAAAAAATATATCAAATTATTTTTTAGATAAACTTTTCTTAAAAAAGATAAATTTATTATCAATAATACATGAAATTGAAAAAGAATTTCGTTCTATAAAAAATGAAAAAAAAGTAATTTTAAATGCAGAATTAAATAAGATCCTTTATGAAAAAATTGTTAAAGGAACACTTCCAAAAGTATATGAAAAAATAGGGATACAATATAAATATTATTTTATAGACGAATTTCAAGATATTTCATTTTTACAATGGCAAAATATTAGAATCTTAGTTGAAAATGCATTATCAGAAAATGGATCAGCTATGATAGTAGGAGATCCTAAACAATCTATATATAGATGGAGAGGGGGTGATGCTAAACAATTTATAAAATTAATTAATTCTAAATCATATTGTTATAAAAAAACAATAAAAACTATAGAAAAAAATTTTCGTAGTGATGAAGAAATTGTAAAATTTAATAACTTACTATATCAATCTATATCTAAAACATTTAATTATACTATTTATCAAGATATATACAAAAATTACAAACAAAAAATAAATCCCAAAAAATCTGGGGGATATGTAGAAATAAATTTTATTAATGATCATCATCAAAATTATAAAGAACATATTTATTCAAACATAAAAAATAAAATCAATCAATTATTGAAACAAAAATATGCATTATCAGATATTGCTATTTTAGTGAGAAACAATAAAGAAGGTCATTTTTTATCTGAAAAACTAATGGAAGATGGGGTACTAGTAAATACTTCTGTTTCTTTATTAATAAAAAATCATTTAGAAATCCAAATCATCGTAAATTTTTTGTACGTTTTTGCTTATCCTCATTGTTATCAAAAAAGAGTTGTTTTAATTTTTTTATTATTAAAAAATAAATTTATTCGCACTAAAAAAAATAATCATGATTTTATCATGAAAATACTTTTTTTACCTTTGAATCTCTTCTTAAAAAAGATTATGTTGAAAAATTCATTAACATTAAACAAATTATATAATAAATCTATATACAACATATCAGAAGATATTATTGAATCTTTTAGATTATTAAATAAACAAAATTCTACATATATCTATTCTTTTTTAGATTTTGTTTATAGATCTATGAGAAAAGTAGGAAATTCTATTCTAGATTTTCTAGATCATTGGGAATTTAAAAAAGAAAAAGAAAGTATTATAATTTCAGATCACATTAATGCTATTCGTATTATGACTATTCATAAATCTAAGGGATTACAATTTCCTGTGGTACTTATTCCTTTCACCGATTGGGATATTTTTTCTAAAAAAAATAAAGAAAAAATATGGATAGATATCGATCCTAATTTATATAATGGATTCAATTCTATTTATTTAGAAATAGAATCCTATTTTAAACATATAAAATATGATAATAATATCCGTAATTTTTATGATGATTATTTATCAAATATTAAATTTGATAATATCAATTTATTATATGTAGCGACGACCCGTTCTATTGAAAAACTTATTTTATTTTCAAAATTTGGAAATGATAGATCTATTTCTTATTATATTAGAAATTTTCTATGTGAAAAAAAAATGTGGAATGAAAAAAAGTATAAGTATACCTTTGGAAAAGAAAAATAAAATTCTTAATTCATTTCACATGTTTTTCTGCATGATAAGAAGATCTAACTAACGGTCCACTTTCTACATATTTAAATCCCATTTTTAATCCAATCTTTTTCAGTTCTTTGAACTGTTCTGGAAAAACAAAAAAACGAACAGGATAATGCTTGGTAGAAGGTTGTAAATATTGTCCCATTGTAAGAATATCCACTTTAGATTTTTTTATATCTTCCATAGTTTCTATTATTTCTTCTTTCGTTTCTCCTAATCCTAACATAATTCCTGTTTTTGTACGTATTTTTTGATTTTTCTTTTTTATATATTGTAAAACTTCAAGACTACGATTATATTTAGCTTGAATACGGACTTTTTTTGTTAATCTAGCAACCGTTTCTACATTATGAGAAATTACTTCTGGTTTTATGTCAATTATTTTATTAATTATTTTTTTTTCTCCTTTAAAATCTGGAATTAAAGCTTCTATCGTAATATTTGGATTCAAAAATCGTACTTTTTGTATAGTTTTAACCCATATATCAGAACCCATATCCAGCAAATCATCTCTATTTACAGAAGTTAATACTGCATGTTTTATTTTCAATATTTTTATAGATTTTGCCACTTTTTCTGGTTCATTCCAATCGATTTTATCGGGACGTCCTGTTTTCACTCCACAAAATCTACAAGACCTTGTACAAATGTTTCCCAATATCATAAAAGTAGCCACTCCTTTATCCCAACATTCTCCTATATTTGGACAACTTCCACTTTGACAAATAGTATTTAGTTTATGTAAAGAAACTAATTTTTGCAATTCATGATAATTTTTACTCATTGGTAATTTTACCTTAATCCATTTTGGTTTTTTTCGAATAACATTCATATTTTTTATTTTATTTATAAAAATATAAAAATCAATTTTTTTTTGATAAATTTGTTGAAACGGACGTTTTTTATTTTAACAGAATAGATTATATGTATGGAAGTGTTTGTAAAAGATATTGCTAAAGTATTAGAAAACATAGCTCCTACAGAATATGCTGAATCTTATGACAACGTTGGATTAATAGTAGGTTCTTTTTGTAAAAAAGTAAGAAATGTACTAGTAACTCTAGATATAAGTGAAGAGGTCCTTTATGAATCTATCAAAAAAAAATGTGATTTGATAATTTCTTTTCATCCTATTATTTTTAAATCTATTAAAAGTATAACTGGAAAAACATTTTCAGAAAAAGTCATAATTCATGCGTTAAAAAATAACATATCTATTTATGTAATTCACACAAATTTAGATGTAGTATGGGAAGGAACTTCTTCTTATATATCCAAATTATTACGAATTAACAGAGAAAAAGTTCTTTTTCCAAAAAGAGAAACTATAAAAAAATTAATAACTTATGTTCCAGTTAATTATGCTGATATAGTCAGGAACGCTTTGTTTGAGGCAGGAGCTGGAAATATTTCTAATTATAGTCATTGCAGTTATAATTTTGATGGATTTGGAAGTTACATGGGAAATAAAAAAACTAAACCTTTCATTGGAAAAAAAGAAATTATTCATATGGAAAAAGAAACTTGTATTAGTGTTATTTTTCCTGATTATAAATTAAATATAATAAAAAATGCATTATTAAAAAATCATCCTTATGAAGAAGTAGCTTACGAAATTTATAATCTTGAAAATGTTAATCCTAATGTAGGAATAGGTTTTATAGGAAGTCTTATGACAAAAATGAATGAATATGATTTTCTTTTTTTTATAAAAAAAAGAATGAATCTTTCTTGTATTAGACATTCTAATTTTATAAAAAAAGAAATTAAAAAAATAGCAATGATCACAGGATCAGGTCGTTTTGGAATAGAAACTGCTCTTGCAGAAAAGGCTGATGTTTTTATATCCTCTGATTTGAAATATCATGATTTTTTCAAACATGAAAAAAAAATATTAATTGTAGATATAGAACATTATGAATCTGAAAAATTTACTAAAAATTTATTAAAATCTTTATTAGAAAAAAATTTTTTTTCAATTTCCATTTATGAATCAGAAGTTCATACTAATCCAATTAAATATTTTTATTAATTATGGACCATAAAATACAAGAAGCGGTTACTGTAATAGATAAATTGAGAGTATTATACAATCTTCAATTGATAGATTCTCGTGTAGATGAAATACGAAAATTTCGTGTTAATATTCCTATGGAAGTAAAAAGTATAGAAGAAGAACTATGTCAAATGAAAAAAAAATTAGAGAATCTTCATGAAGAAATTCTTTCTATAAAAGAAAATATAAGTAAACAAAATCAAAATATTAAATCTTCAGATATTTTGATCAATAAATATGAAAAACAAAAAAATCATATCAAAAATCATAAAGAATTATACTCTTTAGATAAAGAAATTGATTATCAAAAATTAGAAATTCAGTTATCTAGAAAAAAAATTAAGGAATTAAATGTTCAAATTTGTAAAAATGAAGAAATTCTAAAAGAAAAAGAAAAGATTTTAAAAAACAAAGAGGAGCATCTTTTTTACAAAAAAAAAGAATTAAACAATATTCTTTTAGAATATAACCAAGAAGAAAAAATTTTATTGGAACAGTCTTTATATTTTTCTAAAAAAATAGATAATAGTTTATTAAATACTTATCAAAGAATTAGAAATGGAGTTAAAAATGGAGTTGCTATCGCTCCAGTACAAAGAGGGGCTCCATTGGGGTCTTATTTAGCAATTACTCCTCAAAAATATTCTGAACTAATCCAACGTAATAAACTTTTAGTAGATGAACATAGTGGAAGGATATTAATAGATTCTGAATTAGCTGAGGAAGAGAAGAAAAAATCTCTTGTTTTTTCTTATAAAAAAAAATTGTAAAATATGGTAAAAACTTATTCTTCTAGTGAAATTAGAATTCAAATTAAAGATTTTGAATTATTAGAGGTATCTTCAGGAAAAAAAAAATCTTTGAAAGATTTTTTTTCAAAAAAAGCAACCGTTATAATGTTTATTTGTAATCATTGTCCATATGTTAAGCATATCAATATGGAATTAATTCGTTTGGCTAATGATTTTATACCAGAAAAAATATCATTTTTAGCTATCAATTCTAATGATGCAAAAAAATATCCGGAAGATTCTCCAGAAAATATGAAAAAAGTATATAATCAATTAGGTTATCCTTTTCCTTATTTTTTTGATGAAACACAAGAAGTTGCTAAATATTACAAAGCAAAATGTACTCCTGAATTTTTTATATTTTCTGGAAATGGAAACTTATGTTATCATGGTCAATTAGATGATTCTAGACCTGGAAATGATATTCCTGTTACAGGTTTTGATCTGAGAAATGTATTACAAAATATTTTGGAAGAAAAAAAAATATATCCAATAGTAAAATTAAGTTTTGGATGTAACATTAAATGGAAAACATAAGATTTTTATAATAATTAGGGAGAATACTTAAGAAATATTTGATTGATTCAGACAAACTCTTTTCTGAGATCCCTCCTGATGCATTTTTATGTCCTCCTCCTCTAAAATGTTTTCTAGCAAACTTATTCACATCAAAGTTTCCTTTTGAACGAAAGGAGATTTTGATGTGAGACTTTTCTTTTTCTTCAAAAAATAAAACGGAAAAAACTATGTTTTTAATCCCTAGTCCATAAGTAATAAATCCTTCTGTATCTCCTGGTTTATAAGAAAAAAAATTTATATCCGAAGTTTCAATACTTGTATAAGCAGTTCTATATTTTTGAATAACTTTTAATTTTTTTAAAACTTTAGACAATAATTTTAATCTATTTTCATTATATTTTTCTTGCAAATTATTATAAATGTAATCTATATCAATTCCTTTCTCTATTAATTTTCCAGCAATAAAATGGGTTTCTGAAGTCATAGAAGGAAAACGAAAAAAACCTGTATCAGTCATCAATCCAACATATAAACATGTAGCTATTTTTTTATCTATTTTATCTAAATTATTCATATCTGATATGAATCGAAATACTAAAATACTGGTAGCTGGAACTGTAGAATCTGAAAACATAAAATCAAAATAAAATGGGAGAGGATGATGATCTATTAATATTTTTTTTGCTTTTGAACATAAAAAAATATCTCTTATCTTATCTATTCTTGATAAATTATTAAAATCTATAATAAAAACATAATCAGAGTTTATAATTTTTGTTTCTACTAAATGTCGTGTATGTTCAGAAAATACAATAATATCCTTGCTTCCAGGAAGCCATTGAAAAGATTCAGAATATTCTGTAGAAGATATTAAATCTACATCATGTTTTAATTTTCTAAAATAAAATAAAAGAGCCAGGGAAGATCCCAAAGCATCTCCATCCGGGTTATTATGAGGCAATATAACAATTTTTTTTTTATTTATTCCATTAATATTAGAAAACAACATACTTTTTTATTTTTTTTTTAATCCCAATTCTTCTCCTTTTTTTAACATTAGTAAATAAGCAGAATGAAAATTATTAGATATTTTTCCTTCTAATATAGAATCTTTAACAAAATCTTTTATGATTCCTATTTTTCTACATGGATCGATATGAAAAGTCTTCATTATATCATTTCCTGATATAGGAGATTTCCAATTTTTGATCTTATCTTTTGCTTCTAACTTTCTAATTCTTTCTATAAGAGTAAAAATATTTTTTTTATATTGATTTTTTTTTTCTATATTATTAGTAGTAATATCAGCAATACATAATTTCATTAAATCTTCTAAATCATTTCCTATGTCAAATAATAATCTACGTATAGCAGAATCACGAGGATGATTTCCTATTAATGCAATAGGTCTATAACTGTATAGAATCATTTTTTGAACATATTTCATATAAGAACCTTTTGGAAGCTTTAAACGTTGAAATATATTTATAACCATTTTGGATCCTACAAATTCATGATCATGAAAAGACCATCCTATTTTAGGAAAAAATTTCTTAGTAGAAGTCTTTCCTATATCGTGAAGTAATGCCACCCATCTTAACCAAAGAGAACTATTTTTTTCTTTACTAATATTATCTACTACTTGTAAAGTATGATAAAAATTATCTTTATGTTTATATCCATTTTTTTTTTCTATTCCTTTTAACGAAACTAATTCCGGTAATATAATTGACAATAATCCAGATTCATATAATAAAAACAATCCAATAGAAGGTTTTTCAGACAAAAGAATTTTATTAAATTCTTCCATAATTCTTTCTATAGAAACAATATTTATTCTATCCTTATTTTTTTGAATTGATTGAAACGAATCTTTTTCAATCTCAAATTGCAGTTGAGTGGCAAATCGTATAGCTCGCATCATTCGTAATGGATCATCAGAATAAGTTATATTTGCATCTAATGGGGTTCTTAATATTTTTTTTTTTAAATCCATGAAACCTCCAAATGGATCTATTAATTCTCCATAATTGTTATGATTTAAACTAATAGCTAAAGCATTGATTGTAAAATCTCTTCTTTTTTGATCATCTTGCAATGATCCTAATTCTATAATAGGTTTTCTACTATAAAAATGATAAGATTCTTTTCTAGATCCTACAAATTCAATTTTTTGATTGTTATATTTTAACATAGCTGTTCCAAAACGTTTAAATATTATTATTTTAGGAAAAGGAATCATATATTTAGAGACCTCTTGAGCTAACTTTATCCCTTCTCCTATAGTTAAAATATCTAAATCTTTAGAATTCATAATTCCTAATAAAAAATCTCTTACATAACCTCCTATAACATAACTATTTTGTTTTATTTTTTGAGCAGAAATACTTATAATACGAAAAATTTCTTGATGGACAGCAGATGACAAATTCATGTTAATCTATATCCGTAATATTTTGATTTTATGGGACACAATTTTTATAATAGAAGAACTATTGTATTTAGCTTTTTCTTCTCTACGAAAATTGACAATATAATCTGTTTTTTTTAAAATATAAGAACTAATTTCTGAAAAAGATTTAGGAGTAACAAATCCTGATAAATTAGCGGAAGTAGAAATGATAGGTCTATCCAAATATCGAATCAAATAAATACAAAAAGGATCATTTGTCAAGCGAACAGCTAAAGTATTATCTTTACTAAAAAAATTAGATGCTATTTTTTTAGTATTTTCGTATATTACAGTAACAGGTTTTTTTTTTTGACAAGATTATCACTAATTATCCTTTTAGTGAAAAAAGAAACTTCTCCTACTAATTGATGCAAACGATCCATACTTTCCACTAGAACAATCATGGGTTTTGAAATACTTCTATTTTTTATTTCACATATTTTTCTTATAGCTTGTATATTATACGCATCACATCCCAAACCCCATACAGTATCTGTAGGATATAATAAGTTTTTTCCTTTTTTTAATATATCTACACCTTTTTCTATTTCTTCGTAAAAAGACATTTAAATTGCTAAATTATGAGTTCTCAATGCATCATTTAAAGATACTTTTTTATTTGTACTTTCTTTTCTTTTTCCTATAATCATTGCACATGGAACATGATATATACCTGAAGGGAATTTTTTTGGATAAGATCCAGGGATAACTACAGAATACTCGGGAACCACTCCTTTTATTTCTACAGGTTTTTCATGGGTTACATCAAAAATTTTAGTAGAAGAAGTAATAACTACATTCGCTCCTAAAACAGCACTTTTTTTTATCAAAACGCCTTCCACTAAAATGCATCTAGATCCAATAAAAACATCATTTTCAATAATAACTGGGTTAGCTTGTAAAGGTTCTAAAACTCCTCCTATTCCTACTCCTCCACTTACATGGACTCCATTTCCAATTTGAGCACAGCTACCCACTGTTGCCCATGTATCTATCATTGTATTTTTACCTATGTATGCTCCTATATTTACATAAGAAGGCATAAGGATAACACCCGGTGATATATACGAACCATAACGTGCTATAGCATGAGGTACAACACGAACTCCTTTTTTTTTAAACTTATTTTTAATAGGAATTTTATCATAAAATTCTAATGGACCTAATTCTATTGTATTCATATTTTGAACAGAAAAATACATAATAATAGCCTTTTTAATCCATTCGTTGATTATCCATTTTCCATGAAAATAATTTGATACTCTGATTGAACCTTCTTCTATAAGATTAATAACCTGAATTACTATATTTTTTATATTTTTATCAGTTTCCCATACATTTTTATTATTCCAAGCTTTATCTATTTCTAATTTTAATTTATTCACTTTAATGAGTATATTAATAACAACAAAAGTAGCAAAAATAAAATAAGATAACAAGATATATATTTTACAATGTCAAAAATATTAGGAATAGATTATGGAAAAATTATCACTGGATTATCTATAACAGATTCTCAAAAAATATTCGCGTTTGGACTAAATGCTATTCCAACTCAAGATTTAATGAATTTTTTCAAATGTTTTTTAGTTTATGAAAAAATAGAAAAAATTGTTGTAGGATTACCCAAAAAATTGAATAATCAAAAAGAAATTTTAGTAGAAATAGAGATTCAAAAATTTATAAAAAAATTTCATATAAAATATCCTAAAATTAGGATAGAAAGATTAGATGAACGTTTTACATCTAAAATCGCTTTTTCTACCATGATAAAATTAGGTTTGAAAAAAAAAAAAAGAAGAGAAAAAATAATTTTAAATCAGATTAGTGCCACTATAATTTTACAGTCTTATCTAACTCTTACAAATCCAAAAAAAGAAAAAAAAAATTAATTCATGGTATTACCTATAATTCTTTATGGAAATCCTATTTTAAGAAAAAAATGTTTAGATATAGATTTTTCTTTTTATGAAAATAGAAAAAAAATCAATCAATTGATTAAAGATATGTTTGAAACTATACATAAAGTAAAAGGAGTAGGATTAGCTGCTCCCCAAATTGGAAAAAATATTCGACTTTTTATAGTTGAAACTCCTTATTTGGAAGAAAAAGACATTATAAATAATTATAAGGAAGTTTTTATTAATGCTAAAATATTAAAAACTTATGGAAAAAAGAGCAAATTCAATGAAGGCTGTCTTAGTATTCCTGGAATTATGGGATATATAAAAAGAAAATCAAATGTAATCATTGAATATTTTGATCAAAATTGGAAAAAACAAAAAAAAACCTTAACAGGTATATGTGCAAGAGTAATATTGCATGAATATGATCATATAGAAGGAAAACTTTTTATAGATTATTTTTCTTATAAAAAAAAGAAAATAATAGAGAAAAAATTGATGAATTTATCAAAAACTAATTCATTGTGAATAAACATCTTCTATTATTTTTTTGAAAACATTAGAATCATTCATGGATATATACGCAAGAATTTTTCTATTGATTAGAATCTTTTTTTCTGATAATTTACTCATAAATTCTGAATAGGATTTTCCATATTGTCGTACTCCTGCATTGATACGTTGAATCCAAAGAGATCTGAAATTTCTTTTTTTTCTTTTTCTTCCTGAAAAAGCATAAATGAAAGATTTTTCTACAGCATTTTTAGCTACTGTATAAACTTTACTTCTGGCCCCGTAAAAACCTTTAGCCAATTTCAGTATTTTTTTACGTTTCCGTCTAGAGGAAACTGCATTTGTAGATCTAGGCATAAATTTCTAAATTTGTGTTTTTATATTTTTTTGATCTGATTTCTTCAATAAAGTAAATAAAGAAAGATTTCGTTTTCTTCTTTTAGATTTTTTATTTAATAAATGATTTTTAAATGCATGTTTTCTTTTAATATATCCATGAGCTGTTTTTTTAAATCTTTTTTTAGATCCTGATTTTGTTTTTAATTTAGGCATAATGAATAAAATTAAAATTTTTTTGGAGCTAATACCATATACATTCTTTTTCCTTCCATGACAGGCATTTGTTCGACTTTTCCATATTCCTCAATTTCTTCTGCAAATTTTAACAATTTGATTTTACCTTGATCTTTATATACTATGGAACGGCCTTTAAAAAAAACAAATACTTTTACTTTATCTCCGCGCATTAAAAATTTTTCTGCACTTTTAATCTTAACTTTTCCATCATGATCTCCAATTTGAGGACCGAATCTAATTTCTTTAGTATTTACTTTAATTTGTTTTGCTTTGAATTGTTTTTTTCTTTTTTTTTGTTCATATAAAAATTTTTTGTAATCCAATATTTTACACACTGGAGGATTTAATTTAGGATTAATTTCAACCAAATCTAATTCTTTTTCCCTCGAAAATCTAAAAGCTTCTTGAATAGAGTATACTCCATTTTCTATGGAAGAATGACCTACTATACGAACTTTTGGTGTATTCACAATATTATCATTGATACGATGTTCTTCTTTTTTTTGCGGTAATGGTCGGTACATTCTATTTTTCTTATTACCTCTTGAAAATTTCTTTTTTATAATAGTTTTATAGTTTTAGTTTTAAAATTGATTTCATTCAAAATAGATTCTATTCCATAAGAAATAGAAAATATCCCTAAATGTCCGTATCCATGACGTCGTAATGACATCATTTCATTTTTTTCCTCTTTACTTCCCAAAATTATCATATAAGGAATCTTATTTTCTTCAGAATCCCTAATTTTTTTATTAATTTTTTCGTTTCTTTTATCAATAAATACACGAATATTGTAATTATGCATTAAATTTAAAATTTTTTTTGCATAAACTATATATTTTTCACTTACAGGAAGTATCACAGCTTGATCCGGAACTAACCATAATGGAAGATTTCCTTTTGTATGTTCTATCATAATAGCTATAATACGTTCTAATGAACCAAAAGGAGCTCTATGTATCATTACGGGACGACATTTGTCATTATTTTTTCCTTTGTAATACAAATCAAATCTTTCAGGTAAATTATAATCTACTTGAATTGTTCCAAGTTGCCAATCTCTTCCTAAAGAATCTTTAATAATAAAATCTAATTTTGGCCCATAAAAAGCTGCATCTCCATAATGAATAGAAGCATTTATTTTTTCTTCTTTAACCACTTGTAGTATAGCTTTTTCAGCTTTATCCCAATTTTTTTCTGAACCTATATAATCATCTATTTTTTTAGGATCTCTAAGAGAAATTCTAATTGTATAGGTTAAAAAACCTAAAGAACGAAAAACATAAAAAACTAAATTAATTACTTTCTTAAATTCTTCCAGTAATTGATCATAAGTGCAAAAAATATGTGCATCATCTTGAGTAAAACATCTTACTCTAGTCAAACCATGAAGTTCTCCACTTTGTTCATAACGATAGACTGTACCAAATTCTGAAAAACGTTTAGGAAGATCACGATACGACCATTCTTGCGAACGATAAATTTCACAATGATGAGGACAATTCATAGGTTTCAAAAGAAACTCTTCTTCTTTACGAGAAGTGTGAATCGGCTTAAAATGATCTTTTCCATATTTACTCCAATGACCACTCATGACATATAATTTTTTATGACCAATATGTGGAGTTACAACCATTTCATATCCTGATTTATTTTGAACGTTATTTAAAAATTCTTCTAAATTTTTTCTAAAAATGGTACCTCTAGGCAACCATAAAGGTAATCCAGTTCCTACTCGATCAGAAAACACAAAAAATTTTAGTTTTTTTCCTATTTTTCTATGATCTATTAAAATAGGAACTGACTTATCTTTATCCATAAAAATAAGTTACAAGTTTTTTTATTTTTATGATGATAAAAATAAATATAATGTGGCTGCGACAACACATCCTACTATAGGTCCAAGTATTGGAATCAAAGCATAATTCCAATTACTTGTTCCTTTTCCTGGAATAGGAATAATAGAATGGATAATTCTTGGGCCTAAATCACGAGCTGGATTTAAAGCTGCACCTGTGACTCCTCCTAATGATAAAACAATACCTAATACTACTAAAGCAGAAGGAAGGGCACCTAAAGAACCTAAACCTATAGGATACTTTTCTTTTTTAAGAAAAAGAGTCCCTTCTGTAGAAAGATATAAAGAAATGAATATAAAAATAAAAGTAGCTAATACTTCACTCAAAAAATTGGAAAATGAATTTTTTCCAGAAGGAATTGTCGCAAAAATAGATAATTTTTTTTGTTCTTCTTGATTCTCAAGAAAAAAATCCTTGTATAAAAACCATACTAATATAGCTCCCAACATAGCTCCAATAAATTGAGAAAAAATATAAATGGGAACCATTTTCCAATTGAATTTTCCAATTATTGCAAAACTTATTGTTACACATGGATTTAAATGAGCTCCACTATAAGGAGCAGCAACTGTAATCCCCATAAAAACAGCTAATGCCCATCCTATAGTAATAGTTAGCCATTCTCCATTTTTATTGTGTCCTTTAGTTTTTGGTAGAATAATATTTGCTATTACACTATTTCCTAAAAACACTAAAATCATTGTTCCTATGATTTCCGCGTATATTTCTTTCATTATATTTTATATTTATTTTATTTGATTTGACCAGGAACGAGTTGTTTTGATTGCTCTTTTCCAACCTTGAATTCTTTCCAATCTATTAGACATTTCTTTTGGTTCAAAAACCTGTTCTAATTGCCATTTATCTTGAATATCTTCTAAACTACTCCAATAATTTACAGCTAATCCAGCTAAATAGGCAGCTCCAGCCGCTGTTAGCTCAGAAATTTTAGATTTTACAACTTTTACATTTAAAATATCAGATTGGAATTGCATCAATAATTTATTTACTGTAGCCCCTCCATCTACACGTAATTCTTTTATAGAAATACCAGAATCAGCCTCCATAGCTTTTAATACATCCATATTTTGAAAAGCAATACTTTCTAATGCCGCTCTAACAAGATGAGCAGAAGAAGTTCCTCTTGTTATTCCTACAATAGTTCCTCTTGCTTTTTGATCCCAATAAGGAGCACCTAAGCCAGAAAAAGCTGGAACCATATATAATCCCTCCGTATTATCTACTGAAGAAGCTAATATTTCCGCTTCATTCGATGATAAAAGAAGGCCAAGTCCATCTCTGAGCCATTGTACAACTGCTCCTGCAATAAAAACACTTCCTTCCAATGCATATTGAACTTGATTTTTGATTTTCCAAGCCACAGTGGTTATTAAATTATTTCTAGAAAAAACAGGATTATTTCCTACATTCATTAACATAAAACATCCTGTTCCATAAGTATTTTTCACCATCCCAATTTTGGTACACATCTGACCAAAAAGAGCAGCTTGTTGATCTCCAGCTATCCCAGATATAGGGATTTTATGGGATAAAATATGTCCTGTTGTATAACCAAAAATTTCACTAGAAGATTTTACCTCTGGAAGCATGGTAATTGGAATATTAAATAAATTTATCAATTCTTGATCCCAACTAAGTGTGTGAATATTAAATAACATAGTTCTAGATGCATTAGTTACATCCGTAACATGAATTTCTTTACCGGTTAAATTCCATATTAACCATGAATCTATAGTTCCAAAAGCTAAAGATCCGGAATGAGCTTTTTTCTTAGCTCCAGGTACATTTTCTAATATCCATCTAATTTTCGTAGCAGAAAAATAAGGATCTATAATTAAACCTGTTTTTTTTCTAATCATTTTGGTTAATCCTTCTTTTTTAATCTGATCACAATATTTAAACGTACGTCTATCTTGCCATACTATAGCGTTAAAAATAGGTTCTCCCGTTTTTTTATCCCATACAACAGTGGTTTCTCTTTGATTGGTAATTCCTATTGATACAATATTTTCTCCTTCTAAATTAGCCTTTAATATAGCTTCTAAAGCAACTGAAGCTTGCGTAGACCATATTTCTTCTGCATTATGTTCTACCCATCCAGGATGAGGATAAATTTGTGTAAATTCTCTTTGAGCTATAGAAATAATATTTCCAATTTTATCAAAAATAATAGCTCTAGAACTAGTAGTTCCCTGATCTAATGATAGCACATATTTTTTCATAAACATATAAACTTTTCTATAGTCAATACTATAAAACTGATGGATAATAGTATTGCATTGCCAGCTTCTTGAAAGCCGTTATTTGTGATTTTTCCCATTTTTCATCTTTAGAAAGTTCTTGAGACATTAATGCAGCTACTCTGGGTGCTATATCTATTGCCTTTTTAGCATTTAAAAATAATAAACGAAATCTTCTTGCTAAAACATCTTCTATTGTTCTCGCCATTTCATAACGAACCATCCAAATTACTTCTGCTTCGGTATAAGAAAAAGAATTTCTTGAAATTAAGGAAACTCCCAACAATGGATTTTTATCAATTAATCTCTTTATATGATATTCATCTTCTCCATATTTATTCCAATGATAATTTTGGCTTTTATATGAAGAATAGGATCCATAAATTCTAAGATTTTTTGTTACAGAAGGCATTTTTTTTAATTTTCCTATTTCGATAGCTTTATCAACAGCATCTTCTGCCATTTTTCTATATGTAGTCCATTTTCCCCCTATAATACTAATAAGTCCAGAAGAACTAATCATAAGTTTATGAGATCTAGAAATATCTTTAGTTTTAGTAATATCAGAACAAGAATTTTTAGGAAAAAAAAGAGGCCGCAATCCAGAGAATGCACTTAATATATCACTTTTTTTTGTATGAAATACAAAATATTTGTTAAAAGTTTGTAATATAAAATCTATTTCTTTTTCTAAAGGTTTTGGTTCAAGAACACTTTTTTCCAAAAAAGTATCTGTAGTTCCAACTAAAACATGATCACACCATGGGACACAAAATAATACTCTTCCATCTGCAGTTTTTGGAATAACTATAGCATTTGAACTACTAAAAAAAGATTTATCTAATACAATATGTGTTCCTTGACTTGGTTTAATAAAAATAGGACATGTAGATTTATCCATTCTTGAAATAGAATCAGAAAAAACTCCAGTAGCATTGATGACTATTTTTGAATAAATAGAATATTTTTTTTTAGTTTCAAGATCACAGGCTATAACTCCAGAAATTTTATTTCCCATTTTTTTTAGTAAACCTTTCACTTGGAAATAATTTAATAATATCCCACCTTTTTGAACACAAGTTTGTGCTATATTTATCGCTAAACGTGCGTCATCAAATTGCCCATCATAATATAAAATACCTCCTTTTAACTCTGTATTTTTAATTTCTGGAATATTTTTAATTATTTCATTTTTGGATAGATATCTAGATTTTCCAAAGCTTAAAGAACCAGACAACCACTCATATAATTTTAATCCAGTCCAATACATAATTCCCATCCTCCAATTAAAAATTGGAATAATAAATTTTTGTTTTTTTACCAAATGAGGAGCATTTTTTAATAAAAAACCTCTTTCTCGTAAAGCTTCATAAACTAACCTTATATTTCCCTGAGCTAAATATCGTATTCCTCCATGAACTAATTTAGTACTTCTACTAGAAGTGGCTTTAGAAAAATCAGATTGCTCTAATAGAAGAGTTTTATATCCTCTAGAAGAGGAATCTAAAGCAATTCCTAATCCTGTAGCTCCTCCTCCAATAATGATAATATCCCAAATATTTACATTTTCTAAAATGTTCAAAAATCTACCTCTATTTAAAAGAACTTTCATTATATTTCATTCATATCAAATTCCAAACAAAATATCCATTTTATTGGTATTTTTAAAATATTAAATGAACAAAATTAAAAATATTTTCAATAAAAGAAAATTATAATTAATAATTATACATTATTTTCTTTGATTAATCATTTGATAAATAAAATCTTTTATAATTTTTTTTTCTGAATGAGCATGAATTTTTTTCATAATTTTATTCATATCATAAAATTGTTTAATAAAAAGATCTACATGATTTAGCAATATTCCAGATCCTTTAGATATTCTTTTTTTTCTTTTGATATCAATAAGAACCTTAGGATTGTTTCTTTCATAAGGAGTCATAGAATGAATAATCGCTTCTATTTTCTTAAAAGAATCTTTTTGATTTCCATAAAAGGAAAAATACTTATCAATTCCAGGAATCATTGAAATAATATTTTTTATATTTCCTATTTTTTTAATTTGTTGAATTTGTTCTAATAAATCATTAAAACTAAAACGATTTTTTGAAATTTTACTATAAATTTTTTTAGTTTTTTTTTCATCAAATTGTTCTTGTACTTTTTCTACTAAGGAAACAACATCCCCCTTGCCTAATATTCTATTGGCTATTCTATCTGGATGAAAAATTTCTAAATCTTCTATTTTTTCTCCATTACTAATAAATTTTATAGGTCTTTTGATTACACTGGACATAGTTATAGCAACACCACCTCTACTATCTCCATCCAATTTTGTTATTACAATACCATTAAAATTCAACTTTTTTGAAAAGGATTGAGCCGTATTTATAGCATCTTGTCCAGTCATGGAATCAACAACAAATAAAATTTCATTGGGTTTGGAATATTTATTTATTTTTGTAATTTCTTCCATCATGATTTCATCGATTCCTAATCGACCAGCCGTATCAATTATAATTACATTTTTCTCTTTTTTATAAGCATATAAAATAGATTGATTTACTATTTCTACAACATCTTTACTTTCTTTTAAATAAAAAACAGGAATATTTACTTTTTCTACAATCAATTTTAGTTGATCTATAGCTGCAGGACGATGAATATCTGCCGCAACTAATAAAGGAGATTTATTTTTTTTTTTTAAAAAAAAAGCAAGTTTAGAGGCAAAAGAAGTTTTGCCACTTCCTTGCAATCCACAAATTAAAATAATAGTAGGATTTTTATCGAAATTTATTTCGACATTTTTTTCTCCCATAAGAGAAACTAATTCATCGTATACAATTTTTGTAATTAATTGTTTTGGATTCAAAGAAGTTAATACTTTTTTACCAATAGACTTTTTTTTAACTTTCTGAATAAAATCCTTAACTATTTCATAATTAACATCTGCATCTACAAGTGCTCGTCCAATTTCTTTTATAGAAGACGCTATATTAATTTCTGTAATTGTATTGTGCCCTTTCAAAATATGAAGAGCTTCAGATAATTTGTTTTGTAAATGTTCAAACATAATAAGTATACATTTTTTTTACATATTTTACATACGATCAAGCATTTTAATTCCTAATAAATTCATTCCAGATTTTAAAACATTTCCTGTTACATGAATAATATTCATGGACATATTACTATAAATTACGTTTAAAGGATCTATTAATTTTTTATTTTGATAAAGGTGATTAAAAGTTTTAGATACTTCATAAATATAATTTGCGATTAAAGAGGGATTTAAATATATTGCTGATTTTTTTAATATCAATGGATATTTTTGAAGTATTTTGATCATATTTTTTTCATGTATATCAAATTTTATATTTGACCAGCAATAATTCAATAATGAACATAATTTGAAAAATTTTTTTTCTAAAGAACGAATTCTTGAATAAGTATATTGAATATATGTTCCTGTTTTACCTTTAAAATCTATAGATTTTAAAGGATGAAAAATTATTTTTTTTTGGGGATCTATTTTAAGAAAAAAATATTTTAAAGCACCTAATCCTATTATTTCAGAAGAATATTCTTTTTCTTGAAAAAACTTTTTTGAAAAATTTTTTTTTGCAATAGAAGACATTTCTAAAATGAGGCTATCAGCATCTACAATATTTCCTTCTCTTGATTTCATTTTTCCACTAGGTAAATATACCATTTCATAAGATAAATGATATAATTTATTAACCCATATATATCCTAAACGTTTTAATATGTTGAAAAGAACTTGAAAATGATAATCTTGTTCTTTTCCTACTATATATATGATTTGATCTATATCATATTTTTTAAACCGTTTTACAGCTGTTCCTATATCCTGAGTAATATATACGGAAGTTTGATCAGATCGTAATAAAAGTTTTTGATCAAAACCTTCATTGGTTAAATCAATCCAAATGGATCCATCTTTTTTTTGAAAGAAAATTCCTTTTTTAAGACCTTTTTCTACAATTTTTTTTCCACATTTATAAATATCACTTTCATATTCAATTTTATCGAAAATAATTCCTAATTTTTTATAAGTTTTTTCAAAGCCGTCATAAACCCATTGATTCATTTGTTTCCAAATATTTCGAACAGTAGGATCTCCTAATTCCCATTTTTTTAATAATGCTCTAGCTTGATTTAAAATTGAATCCTGAATAGGTATTTTTTTTTTAGATAATTCTTGAATTTCTTTACGATAAATTTTGTCAAACAAATTATAATATTTTCCTACAAAATGATCTCCTTTCATTTTAACGCTATCAGGAGTTTCTCCTTTTCCAAACTTTTTCCAGGTTACCATAGATTTACATATATGAATTCCTCTATCATTAATAATTTGAGTTCTTATTACTTTATGTCCAACTATTTTTAATATTTTAGCTATAGATGCTCCAATAAGACTATTTCTAATATGTCCTAAATGTAAGGGTTTATTTGTATTAGGAGAAGAATATTCTATCATGATTTTTTTAGAATCATATTTTAAATCATAAAAATTTGTATTTAACATATTTTTTAGAAGATAAACATAATAATCATTTTCGAAAATAAAATTTAAAAATCCTTTAATAATAGAAAATTGTATTAATCCTTTGAATTTATTTTTTACATAATTTCCTATATCTTTTCCTATTTTTTCTACAGGTTTCTTAAATTCTTTTGATAGGGGAAATAAAATTAAAGTTATATCTCCTATATATTCTTTTTTAGTATATTGAAAATCCAATTTAGGACAAGATTTTATTTCATATAAAATAAATATGGATTCCTTTACTATTTTCTCTATAGATTGAAAATGATCATTCATATTCATATATTGAATGATTTTTTACAAAAATTTTTTTAATTGAACTCTCCATTCAAAAGGATCTTCTGATAGGTTATGTTGTATATCTAATAATTTTTTCTTTAAATAGAGAGATATTCTTTCTTCTTCTGGAAAATCTGGTAAATAAAAATCATTTCCTTTATAACTAATTGTTTTAAAATAATTTATAACAGCTGCAGTTCCACAACCAAAAGCTTCTTTCAATTCTCCAGTTTTTAATCCTTCTATAATTTCTGAAACACTTAAATCCCGTTCTTCTACTAAAAATCCTTCTTTATCCGCTAAAGATAGAATACTCTTACAAGTAATTCCGCTTAATATAT
The DNA here is from genome assembly GCF_011290385.1 of Blattabacterium sp. DPU. NCBI lineage: Bacteria > Pseudomonadati > Bacteroidota > Flavobacteriia > Flavobacteriales > Blattabacteriaceae > Blattabacterium > Blattabacterium sp. DPU. The sequence continues at coordinate 515,218 of NZ_CP049785.1, read as the reverse complement.
TATCATTGGCCTTTGGAGTTATAAGTTTATTTTTTAAATAGAAAAAAACATTCATAGTCCCTGATTCTTCTATCATTGTATGAGTAGAAGAGTCTGTCCATAATATTTGATCAAATCCTTTTTCGATAGCTAATCGAGTAGGATAAAAAGAAGAAGCATAATTCCCCGCTGCTTTAGTAAATCCAACTCCTCCTGATGCAGATCTACTATATTTTTCTTCTATTTTAATTTTTAAAGGATATTTGTAATAGGTATCTGCAGGTGTAGATATAATTATAAACATGTAATTTTTAGAAGGTTTAGCGGATAAGACTCCATTAGTTGCAATTAAAAAAGGACGAATATATAATGATTGTCCATAATTTTTTGGAATCCAACCCCTATCTATATCTATTAATCTTTTCAATCCATTCATAAAAATATTTTCTGGAATAATTGGCATTTCCAAACGAATTGCAGATCTATTTATTCTTTTAAAATTTTCTTTTGGACGAAATAAAAAAACTTCTCCGTTTTTATCTTTATAAGCTTTCATTCCTTCGAATACAGCTTGTCCATAGTGAAAAACAAGAGAAATAGGGGAAAACATGATTTTTCCAAAAGGCTTAATAATAGAATTTTTCCATTTTCCATTCTTGTATTCAGAACAAAACATATGATCTGAATATTGATTACCAAAATCAATATTATCAAAATCCATTTCTCCAATTCTAGAATGCAAGGTTCTTTCTATTTTCATGTTACAAGGACATTATTAAACATTAATAGTATAATAATAAACAATTATTGTATTTAAAAAAAAAAATTAAAAAATAAAATACTTAATTTTCTAACTATCATGCATTATTTTTAATACTTTTTCTACAATATTTTCAACAGAAGGTTTTGAAAAATAATCTCCATCAGATCCATAAGGAGGACGATGTTCTTGAGCTGTAATTGTAATAGGAGGACTATCTAAATAATAATATCCATTTTGTTCTTCTAATATTTTTTGAAGAATATAAGCGGATGCCCCTCCTGGAACATCTTCATCTATAATCAATAATCTATTAGTTTTTTGTAAACTTTTAACAATATCTTTTTGTAAGTCGAAAGGTAATAAAGATTGAATATCGATAATTTCAGAATTTATATTAATTTTAGATAGCTCTTCAGCTGCTTCATTTACAATTCTCCATGTAGAACCATAAGTAACCATAGTAATATCTTCTCCTTTTCTTGTTTTTTCTACTATTCCAATAGGTGTTCTGAATAAACCTAAGTTTTTAGGTAACTTTTCTTTAATTCTGTATCCATTTAAACATTCAACAACTAAAGCAGGATCATCTCCAGACAATAAAGTATTATAAAATCCAGCCGCTTTTACCATATTTCTTGGAACAAGAACTAAAATTCCTCTCAAATAATTAATAATACCACCCATAGGAGAACCCGAATGCCATATTCCTTCTAAACGATGTCCTCTAGTTCTAATAATAACAGGAGCTTTTTGTCCTCCTTTTGTTCTATATTGCAAACAAGCTAAATCATCACTCATGATTTGTAAAGCATATAAAAGATAATCTATATATTGAATTTCAACTATAGGACGAAGCCCACGCATCGCAAGACCTATTCCTTGCCCAAGGATGGTAGATTCACGGATTCCTGTATCAAAAACACGAATTTTTCCATATTTTTTTTGTAATCCTTCTAGTCCTTGATTCACATCTCCTATTTTTCCTACATCTTCTCCAAATATTAAAAGATCAGGATGTAATTCCAACAATTTATCAAAATTTTCTCTTAATACAATTCGACCATCTACTTTTGAATTATTATTATAAAGGGGAAAAACTTCCGTTATTTTAATCGAAGCTTTTTTAGAAATACTATATAAATGCGAAGAATAATTTTCTTGTTCTTTTTGGTATTTTTTTTTAATCCATTTTATCAGATAAGACTTCGTCTTATATTGCATTTCTGATAAAAGATACAATACTTTTCTAGCGATACGGAATACTGATTTTTTTGTAGGAATATTTTTGATTTCATTATGTAATTCTTGAATATATTTATTGATATATTTTTGAATCCATTTTTTTTCTTCAGAACTATTTTGTATTTTATGCAAAATATTCATTACTTCATTTTTAATTTTATCAATAGGTTTTTTAAATGCTTTCCAAGCTTTTTCCTTTTCATTTATTACATATTCTTTAGCTTCTATATCTATTTGATCTAGAGAATTAACATCAGCTATTTTACGTTTATCTTTTTTATTAATTGCAAACTTAAAATTTAAAATCCAGTCTCTAAATTTTTTTATTCCATCATGATTCATTTCCCATTCTAAACGTTCTTTTGATTTATATCTTTCATGTGAAGAAGAAGTAGAATGCCCTTGAGGTTGGGTTAAATTTGTTACATGTATGACTACAGGAACATATTCATAACGAGCAATTTGATCTGCTTTAACATATGTTTTTATTAGATCTATATAGTTAGATCCATTTACACGAATAATTTCTATTCCTTTTTCTTTTATATTTCTATGAAATCCAGATAAAAGATCACTAATATTTTGTTTTGAAAATTGATATTTATTAGGAACAGATATTCCATATTCATCATCCCAAATGGAAAGTATCATTGGAATCTGTAAAACTGAAGCTGCATTTAATGTTTCCCAAAATAATCCTTCAGAAACACTAGCATTTCCAATAGTTCCAAATGCAACTTCATTTCCATTATGAGAAAATATTTTATGTGTTTTTTTTAAGTTTTTTAATTCTTTATAAATTTTAGAAGCTTGAGCTAATCCTAATAATCTAGGCATTTGGGCAGCAGTAGAAGAAATATCTGCACTAGAATTCTTCTGTTCAATAAGATTTTTCCAAAATCCATCTTTATTCAAAAAACGTGTTCCAAAATGTGCCGTCATCATTCTACCAGACGAAATTGGTTCTGCTTCTAAATCTGAATGTGCATATAATTGCGAAAAAAAACTTTTTACTGTTAAAACTCCAATAGCCATCATAAATGTTTGATCTCTATAATATCCAGACCGATAATCTCCATTTTTAAAAACTTTTGCCATAGCTAATTGAGGAATTTCTTTTCCATCTCCAAATATTCCAAATTTAGCTTTTCCATTTAAAACTTCTTTTCTGCCCAATATGCTAGTTTCACGGCTAATTCTTGCTAATCTATAATCATTTAAAACCGTTTTTTTAAATAAATCAAAATCAGTTTTTTCATCATCAATAGATTTTTTTTTGTTTAAATTCATAAATTATCATTTTTTTTTACATTTTTTTATATGAAAATACAGGGATTTTCATTTGTAAATTTCTTTATTTAATTTTAAATATTTTTGAAATAAAATAGAAATTATGATTGATCATATGCATATGTTTGGAAAAATCACTCTTTCTATTATAAAACCAGATGCAGTACAAAAAGGATATGTTCTACCTATTTTATCTAAAATAGTTCATGCAGGATTTCATATTGTGGCATTAAAAATGACAGAACTTTCAAAAAAATCAGCTACTAAATTTTATGCAGAACATAAAAAAAAATTTTTTTTTGAATCTTTAGTCAAATTTATGTCTTCTGGACCAATTGTATCTGCAATTCTAGAAAAAGAAAATGCTGTAAAAGATTTTAGAATTTTAATAGGAGACACAAATCCAATACATGCACAAAAAGGAACTATACGAAATTTATATGCTACTTCTTTAGAAAAAAATGCTATACATGGATCTGATAGTAATAAAAATGCTTTTAAAGAATGTTTATTTTATTTTTCTAATAGAGAAATTTTTTTTAATAAAATTTGTAATTAAAAATTTTTTTTTCATATGAAAAAAAGTTTTCTGATAGTTATTTCCTCAATTTTTATATTGACATTTGTAACTGTATTATGGATTATTAATACATACAATCAACTTGTCAAACTTAACGAAAATATTAAAAAACAATGGGGACAAGTAGAAAATGTTTATCAACGTAGAGTTGATTTAATTCCTAACTTGGTAAATACAGTAAAAGGATCTGCTAATTTTGAAAAAAATACATTCAATCAAATTATAGAAGCTAGAGCAAAGGCAACTTCTATTTCTATAAATAGAAATGATTTAAATCAAAATCAAATAAGTAAATTCCAACAAGCACAAGATCACTTAAACAATACTGTAAATAGATTGTTATTAATTGTTGAAAATTATCCTAATCTTAAATCAACGCAAAATTTTTATGAATTGCAAAATCAATTAGAAGGAACAGAAAACCGTATTAATGTAGAAAGAAATCGTTTTAATGAAAAAGTAAATAATTTCAATACTTATAGAAACCAGTTTCCAAAAATTGGAATTGCAAGCTTTTTTGATCAGTTCAAAGAAAAAGGATATTTCCAATCTCAAATAGAATCGAAAAATTCTCCAATTATAGATTTTGGAAAATAAAAAAATATGATTATGAGATTGAAGGATCAAAATGCATAGGAGCAATTCAAAAAGATCATGAAAAAAATTATTCAATCTATTTTAATTATTTTAATTTTTTTTTGTTCGAATTTAATACAAGGACAATTTAATATTCCTGAGGCCCCAAAAAAAATATATCCTATTCAGGATTATGTCGGAGTTTTATCTAAAAAACAAATAAAAGAATTAAATCAAAAACTTATTTCATATTCTGAAGTGACATCGACAGAGATTTTAGTTTCTATCATTCAGGATCTTCATGGAGAAGATCCTAATTTATTAGCTTCTAAATGGGGAGAAAAATGGAAAATTGGAAAAATTCATAAGAATAATGGGATTATTATATTATTATCTATTCATGATAAAAAAATATCCATTCAAAACGGATATGGGATAGAACCTTATATTACCGATTTTTTAACTATAAAAATTATAAAAAAAATCAAACCTATATTAAAAAATAATCTCTATTATCAAGCTATAGATTGTGGAACTAAAGAAATATTTAAAATTTTAAAAAATAAATTTCAAAAAAAACAGAATAATCGCATTTCTGAAAGATATAAAGTGTTCATCATTATTGGTATTTTTTTAATGATATTTTTTTTATTTTATTTTTTTTATATGAATAAAACAACAGATTCTTCATTATTAATGACATTATTTTTAACAAATTTTTTATTTAGAGATAAAAATTTATATCATGATCATGATGATAATTTTGATGGATTTGGAGAAGGAGGAAATTTTGGAGGAGGAGGTAGTAGTAGTGAATGGTAAAATCTCCTTATTTTTTTAAATATTCTAAATATTCTTTCAGTTTAGCGATTTTATTTAATGTATCATTTTCTTTTTTTCTTTCTTTCAAAAGTAAATTTTTTGGAACAGAAGTCACATATTTATTGTTATATAAATTTTTTCTAATCATAGATAATAAATTATTAAAATATTGAATTTTATTTTCAATTTTAATAATATCCATATGATTTGAATTCCCCTTTTTACGATCTAATAATAAAAAAAATTGATCTGTATCTAACAAAAAAGAAAAAAATGGGACATTTTCTGGTTTTTCTGATACAGGAATTATTTTCTCTAAATTGGCTAGTTTCAATATAATGGGATCATATTTTTTTTCTTCTTTTTCTTTTTTTCTTATAGAAAATAAAACAAGACTTTTTTTATGAGAAATATGATTCTGATTTCTAATATTACGTATTTCAGATATTATTTCAGTTGCTTTTTCGAAAGAAACTAAAATATTATAATCATAAAATTTTTTTTCAGGCCAAGAAGAAATAATAAGAGCTTCTTTTGATTTTCTTTTTCTAATTAGATTCCAAATCTCTTCTGAAATAAAAGGCATATATGGATGTAAGAGTTTCAATATATTTTCAAAAAATTGAATAACATTTAAATATACCATTTCTGGAATATATTTTTTTCCTGAAATAGGTTTTACAATTTCTAGAAAAAAAGTGCAAAAATCATACCAAATAAACTTATATAAAACCATTAATGATTTGTCCAACTTATATTTTTGGAAATATTTTTCATATATATCTAAAATATAATAAAAACGATTTCTAACCCATTCAATAGCAAGTAAAGAGGAATCAGAAACATATTGATCTTTTGTTACTTCCCAACTTTGAATTAAACGAAAAGCATTCCATATTTTATTAGAAAAATTTCTTCCCTGTACACATATTTTTTCTTCAAAATGAAAATCTTTTCCTGCACTATTTTTTAACATAAGTCCCATACGAACAGCATCTGCCCCATATTTATTAATTAAATCTATAGGATTTGGAGAATTATTTAATGATTTTGAGATTTTATTATTTTTATAATCTCTGACAATTCCAGTAAAATAAACCTTATTAAAAGGTTTATGATTTTTCAATAAAAAACCAGACATAATCATACGTGCAACCCAAAAAAATAATATGTCTGAACCTGTTACTATTTCTTCAGTAGGATAATAATAACAAATTTCATGATTATAAGGATGATGTATTCCATCAAATATAGATATAGGCAATAACCAAGAGGAAAACCAAGTATCTAAAACATCTGGATCTTGCCTTATTTCATTATAACTTAAATATGGATTTTGACTTTTACATCTCGCTTTTTTTAATGCTTTTTCTAAACTTTCTGCGACTACGAAATCATTAATTCCTTTACCATAATAATAGACAGGAATACGATGTCCCCACCATAATTGTCTAGATATATTCCAATCACGAATTTTATTCATCCATTTAAAATAAATGTTATAAAATTTTTTGGGATAAAATTGAATATTTCCTTTTTTCACTGCTTCTATAGCAGGAATAGACATTTTTTTCATTTTTAAGAACCATTGAATAGATAATCTTTGTTCTACTACAGATAAAGTTCTTTCTGAGAATCCTATTTTATGATTATATTTTTCGATATTTTGTATCGCTTGCAATTGATAAAGTTCTTCTATAATTTTTTTTCTTACTTCAAAACGATCCATCCCTTTATAATGAAGACCTTTATCATTTAGAGTTGCATTTTTATTGAAAATGTCTATTATTTTCAATTTATGTTTATCTGCTATATTTTTATCATATATATCATGAGCTGGAGTTATTTTCAAACATCCAGTTCCAAAATTAGGATCTACATATGAATCTTGTATTATTGGAATATATCTATTAATTATTGGAATTTGAGCATATTTTCCTTTCAAATGATAATAACGCATATCATCTGGATGAAAACAAATTGCTGTATCACCAAATATGGTTTCTGGACGAGTTGTAGCTATAGTAACATAATTTTCTTCTCCTTTTATTTTATATTTTAAATAATAAAGTTTACCAATATGTTCCTTATAAATAATTTCTTCATCCGAAAGGGTAGTTTGAGCTTCTGGGTCCCAATTAACAACATGATATCCTCTATATATATATCCCTTATCATACAAATTAATAAAAACTTTTGTTATAGATCTAGATAATTTAGGACTCATCGTAAATTGGGTACGATTCCAATCACATGAACATCCTAACTTTTTAAGTTGTTCAAAAATAATGTTTTTATATTTTTTAGACCATTTCATGACATGAAACAAAAATTTTTCTCTTCCTAAAACAATTTTCGACAATCCTCTTTTTTTTAATTGGTGTATAACTTTAGCTTCTGTTGCAATAGATGCATGATCTACTCCTGGAATCCAACAAGTATTATATCCTTTCATTCTAGCATGTCTAATCAATACATCCTGTATTGTATTATTCAACATATGTCCTATATGAAGAACTCCAGTTACATTTGGAGGAGGCATTATTATAGTATAAGGAATTCTATCGTCTGGATAAGATGAAAAGTAATTTTTCCTCATCCAATAATGATATCTTTTTTTCTCCACGGATTTGGGATCATATTTAATTGGAATATCCATAAATTTAAAAATATAAAAAAAATTGAAATAATCATGAAAATTATACTGATTGCTGCTATTTCAAGAAATGGATTTATAGGAAAAAATAATCAATTAATGTGGCATTTGCCTAATGATTTAAAACGTTTTAAAAATCTAACTACGGGAGAAACAGTTTTAATGGGAAGAAAAACTTTTGAATCTATAGGAAAAATACTTCCAGAAAGGAATAATCTCATTTTAACAAAAAAAAAAATCAATTTTAAAAATCAAAAAAATATTAGAATTATTTCTTCTACAAAACAAATAGAAAATTTAACATGCGATAAAATATTTGTTATAGGAGGGGAAAAAACATACACCTCTATAATAGAAAAAGCACATGTTATAGAATTAACACTTGTTCATGAGAAATTTCATGGGGATACTAAATTTCCAAAAATAAATCTAAAACAGTGGAAAAAAATGCATGAGTTTATTTATGAAAAAGATAAAAATCATTTATTCAATTATAGTTTTATTAGATTTGAAAAAAAATAAATTAATTTATTCTCTTCTATCTAATTCTTTTTTTATTCTTGCTGCAAGTTCATAACATTCATTGTTTACTGCATGATTGAGTAAAACATTTAAATCTTTCTCAGTCATATTTTCTAAATCTTGTTTACTTTTTTCTTTGAAAAAAAGAAGAGTACTATTTTCTGCTCCTGTTTCATAAGGATCATTTTCTTTATCCATAGGAAATCCATTTTCAAAATAAATTCCAGCTTTATCTAAAATTTCTTTTGTTGTATAAATAGGAGCTTGAAAACGTACAGCTAAAGCAACAGCATCCGATGTTTTTGAATCTATTTTATATTCTTTTATTTCTTTTTCTTCTTTTTTTATAGAATCTTTTTCTAACAATAAATAAGAAAAAAATATTCCATTTACTAGTTTATATATAACTATGGCTTTTAATCGAATATGGAATATTCTTGCAAAAGAAAGAAATAAATCATGAGTAAAAGATCTAGATGGATCTCTTTTCCCTAAAGCATAAGCAATAGACTGAGCTTGTGAACTTTCTATAATAATTGGAAGCTTTATTTTTCCAGATTCTTCTTCAAGTAATAAAACATATATCCCAGATTGTATTTGACTTAAGGAAATCCCTCGTATAACTAATCTAATGAACTGATTCATAGGAATATATAAATTATAATAAATCTAACCATTGTTCCAAATATACTACATTTGGAAGGATGGTTTTGTCAAAAATATAATAAAATATAATAAAATTCTTATTTACACGTAAGAATTTTTTTATATATTTAATAATAATATTAAAAATTTTTATTATGAATACTTCCTTTAAATTTTTGATTCCCACAATTTTTATAACATTAGGATTTATGATTTCCTGTAATGATGATATGACTTCTGCAGGAGAAGAATATGACGGGAATAATAATAACCCTAATGTAGCTACTTCTTCTAACCCTGATCCTCCTGACAATCCTGATGCTGATGATGCCCCTATTCCAAATGTTTATTATGATTCGGATAAAAATCCTGAAAATTTTAATTTTGATGAGATAGATCCTGAAGATTTATCTATAAAAATTAAAGAAATAGGAGTGAAAATAGAAGAATTAGAGGAAGACAGAGTAAAATATTTTGATGAATACAACAAATTGGCAGAAATCCAAAAGGATATTTTGGATCAAATGACAAAAAACAAAATGATAATGAGATTGAAACCTCTAGGGTCAGAAGAACAAATACGAGCTGAAAAAGAATTTGAAAATAAGAAAAAATTAGGAAAAGAAAAATTAAAAGTACTTAAAGAGAAAAACATCTTTTTACATAAATTGTTAAAAACAATAACAGATACAAAAGATGAAGAAATGACTTTACGAAAAAAACAAGAATTTTTTTATAAAAAAAGAAAAGAAAAAGAAAGAAGAATGTATAAAGAAAGAAAAAAAATGAATCAAGAAAAAATGAATATATAAAGAAAGAATGAATCAAGTATTTTTAAAAAAATCAAACGGAAAAGCGGAAAAGAAAGATTTTCTTTCTTTTCCGTTTTTCCATTTTTCAGTGAAAATGAAATTGAAAGACTGACCCCTAATTATATGTGTATGTGTATGAAAAGAAAAAGTTTTCGTGAAGTTATAGCAGAAGCTATGAGTGAAGAAATGAGAAGAGATAACACAATTTATCTTATGGGCGAAGAAGTAGCTCAATATAATGGAGCTTATAAAGCTTCTAAAGGAATGCTAGAAGAATTTGGACCAAAAAGAATTATTGATACTCCTATATCTGAATTAGGATTTTCGGGAATAGGAATAGGTTCTGCTATGAATGGGTGTAGACCTATTATTGAGTTTATGACTTTCAACTTTTCTTTGGTAGCCATGGATCAAATTATCAATAATGCGGCAAAAATATATTATATGAGTGGGGGACAATGGAATATACCTATTGTTTTTAGAGGGCCTACTGGTTCTGCTGGGCAATTAGGGGCAACTCATTCTCAATCTTTTGAAAGCTGGTATGCAAGTTGTCCTGGATTAAAAGTGGTTATTCCATGCAATCCTTATGATGCAAAAGGTCTTTTAAAATCTTCTATCAGAGATAATAATCCAGTAATTTTTATGGAATCTGAACAAATGTATGGAGATACAATGATGATTCCAGATAAAGAATATACTATTCCTATTGGAAAAGCAGATGTCAAAAAAAAAGGAACTGATGTTAGTTTAGTTTCTTTTGGAAAAATTATGAAAATCGCATTAAACATAGCATCTCAATTAGAGAAAGAAAACATTAGTGTAGAGGTTATAGATATTCGCACTATACGTCCATTAGATTATGAATCTATACTACTTTCTGTCATAAAAACTAATCGTTTAGTAATTTTAGAAGAATCATGGCCTTTTTCATCTGTAGCTTCTGAAATTTCATATTTTATACAAAAAAAAGCCTTTGATTATCTTGATGCTCCTATTAGTAGAGTATCTTTGTTAGATACTCCCGCTCCTTATGCTCCTAATTTAGTAGGAAATTGGTTCCCTAATGAAGAAAAAATAATCAAAACTATAAAAAAAACTCTTTATTTAAATATATAAGAAAAATCAATAAATAGCTTGTACAATTTTGTAAATATTTTCTGGTTTATCCATTGTATAATAATGGATCACTTTTACTCCAGAATTTTTTAATTCTTTAGATTGATGGATGGCCCATTCAATTCCAATATGATAAATGTTTTTTTTATCTTTTACTTTTTCTATTTCTTGTACTAATTCATTAGGAATATTTAGATAAAAACGAGAAGGAAGACCATTTAGTTGTTTTTTCGATGAAATAGGTTTTATGCCAGGAATAATAGGAACAGAAATTCCTTCTGATCTACATTTTTCTACGAAATTAAAAAATTTTTTGTTATCAAAAAACATTTGAGTCACAATATAATCAGCTCCTGCTTCTACTTTTTTTTTCAAGAAAAATAAATCACTTTCTATATTTGGAGCTTCTAAATGTTTTTCTGGATATCCTGCGACTCCGATACAGAAATTAAATAACGGAGATTCTTTTTTTTCAACAACAGTTTTATCAAGATATTTTCCTATATTTAAATCTTTAACTTGTTTTACAAGTTCTACAGCATATTTATGTCCATCTTTTTGTGCAATAAAATTTTTTTCAGATTTTAGAGGATCACCTCTAAGAACTAAAACATTATCTATTCCTAAAAAATTTAAATCTATTAAAGCATTTTCCGTCATTTGTTTACTAAATCCTCCACAAATTAGATGAGGAACTGCATCTACTCCATATTTGTTCATAATAGCCGCACAAATACCTACGGTTCCTGGACGTCTTGAAATTGTCCTTCTTTGCAAAAGTCCATTATCTTTTTCTACATAAATAAATTCTTCACGATGGTAAGTCACATCAATAAAAGGAGGACTAAATTCCATTAATGGATCTAAAGTATAAAATATATCTTTTATATCACGTCCTCTTAAAGGAGGTAAAATTTCAAAAGAAAATAAGCTTTTTTTTGCTTTAGCTATATGCTCAGTCACTTTCATAACATAAAAATTTTATTTAATATGATCAAATTTTGTATAAGGAACCAAAACTTTAGGAATATTAATTCTATTTTCGGTTTGATTATTTTCTAATAAAGCAGCCATAATTCGCGGCAAAGCTAAAGCACTACCATTAAGAGTATGACACAATTCTATATTTCCTGTAATAGTTTTATATCTGAGATGTAATCTATTAGACTGAAAATTAGTACAATTTGATATAGAACTGACTTCTAACCATTTTTTCTGTACTGTAGAATAAATTTCAAAATCATAAGTTATAGCAGAAGAAAATCCAAGATCTGGACCACTTAAACGAACGAGACGAAAGGGAAGATTTAAAGATTTTAAAATATTTTTTATATGTGAAATCATTTCCTTTAAAGAATAAGAAGAAGTATATGGGGTTGTTATTTGAATAATTTCAACTTTTTCAAATTGATGTAATCTATTTAATCCTCTCACTTTTGAACCATAAGAACCGGCTTCTCTTCTAAAGCAAGAAGTATAAGTAGTAGCTTTAATAGGAAGATCTAAATCTGTAAGAATTCTATTTCTAAAACAATTCATAATAGGAACTTCTCCAGTAGGAATTAAATAAAAGTTATCTTTTTCTATGAAATACATTTGATTTTCTTTATCAGGAATTTGTCCTGTAGCATATCCAGATTTTTCATTAACAAGATAAGGTAAACTATATTCTTTATATGATGCTTGTATGTTTTGATCCAAAAAATATTGAATTAAACTTCTTTGTAATTTAGCACCTTTTCCCATATAAACTGTAAAACCAGAACCACATATTTTGGTTCCTAAATTTGAATCAAATAAACAAAATTTTTTTGATAAATCCCAATGAGGTAGAGGATTTATAATGGAACAATGAGTTTCTCCTTCTTGGAAAAGAATATCATTTTTTTCATAATTTTTTTTTATTTTTTCATCAGGAATATTAGGTATCTGATTTAATTTCTTTTCCAAATTTTTAGAAATTTTTTCTAATTGAATATTAGTATTTTTTCTTTTTTTTTTCAGAAAAAAAGATTTTTCTTTTAAAGATTTTATTTGAAAATCATTATTATATGAATTTATAATTTTTCCTATTTTTTTCGATATTAAATTTTCTTCTTGTAATATTTTATTTAAAATATTTTGAGCTATTTTTTTTTTTTCGTCTAAAATTAATATTTCATTAATTAGATATAATTTTTGGAAATTACGTTTTTCCAATCCCAATAAAACTTTTTCTTTATTTTTTCGTATAAAAGAGGTTTGAAGCATATCATATGAAAAACTACAATCATATGTAACACAATATACGAATAAAAATTTCTATATTTGCATAATGCACAGAATGCAAATGCATAAACTTTTTTTTAAAAAAAAATTTGATCAACACTTTCTGAAAGATCAAAATATAGCTAAAAAAATTGTTAATCATCTTTCTTTTGAAAATTACAATACAGTGGTAGAGGTTGGACCAGGATTAGGAATTCTAACTCAATATTTATTAAATAATCCATATAATCATATTTTTTTGATAGAAATTGATCAAGAATTAATTTATTTTCTAAAAAATAAATTCTTGATTTCTAAGAATCAAATTATACATAAAAATTTCTTAAAATGGAATCCTAAAGAAATAAACTTAAATAATTTTGCAATTATTGGTAATTTTCCTTATAAAATTTCTTCTCAAATATTATTTCATATATTAAAATATAGTCTCTACATTCCAGAATGTGTAGGAATGTTTCAGAAAGAAGTGGCAAAACGGATAACATCTCATAAAGGAAAAAAGACTTATGGAATTTTATCAGTGTTGGTCCAAACATTTTATAATGTGAAATATCTTTTTCCCGTAAAAGAAAAGGTTTTTTATCCAATACCTAATGTACAATCTGCCGTCATCTCTTTAAAAAGAAAAAATGAACCTATTTCTTGCAATAAAAATATATTGTTTCAATGTGTTAAAGCCGCTTTTAATCAAAGAAGAAAAAAACTAAAAAATTCTTTACAATTATTCAAAAATATTAAAAATTTTCATAAAATGCCATTCTTAAATAAAAGAGCAGAAGAATTATCTGTAAAAGAATTCCTTCAATTAACAAAAGAAATAGAAATTAGAAAATGATTACTAAATTATTAGATGGAAATATGTTAGCTACAGAAATAAGAAGTGAAATATCCCATACTTTAGAAAAAGAAATATTAAATAAAAATAAACGAATTCCTCATCTTGGTATTATTTTAACAGGAAATAACCGTTCTAGCATAACATATGTTAATAATAAAATTAAGGAATGCAAAAATATTGGAATTAAATATTCTTTAATCCATTTACCTGTAAATACTTTAGAAAAAAAATTACTCGAAGAAATAAAAAAAATGAATCAAAATCCATACATAGATGGTTTTATTGTACAATTTCCTTTAGAAAAACATATAAATCAAGACAAAGTAATTTTAACTATCAATCCTACAAAAGATGTAGATGGATTTCATCCTGAAAATTTTGGAAAAATGGCTTTAGACATGAAAGCTTTTTTTCCTGCTACTGCATTAGGTATATTAACCATTTTAGATAAATATAAAATTAAAATATCTGGAAAACATACTGTAATAATTGGAAGAAGCAAGATAGTGGGAAGACCAATAAGTATACTTATGAGTAGAAGAAATCATCCTGGAAATAGTACAGTAACTCTTACTCATAGTAAAACTCCGAATATAGAATATTATACTAAACAAGCCGACATTATTATAGTGGCCGTAGGAAAACCAGGATTTCTTAAAGGAAAAATGATTAAAGAAGGGTCTATTATTATAGATGTAGGAATCAATAATTATGAAAAAAAAATACTAGGAGATGTCGATTTCGATAGTGTTAATGGAAAAGCTTCTTATCTAACTCCCGTTCCAGGAGGAATAGGTCCTATGACTCGTGTTATGCTCCTAAAAAATACTTTAATAGCCGCATTAAATAATAGATAGAATATGAAAGAAATTAGTTATCCTATAAAAGAATCATTTTTTTCTATTCAAGGAGAGGGACATTATTGTGGAACAGCTGCATATTTTATTCGTTTTGAAGGATGTAATATAAAATGTAATTGGTGCGATACTAAAGAAAGTTGGTATATAAAAAAAAAGGATTTTATTCCAATTCATAAAATTATTGATAATATCAAAAATTATAAAGTAAAAACTATTGTAATTACCGGAGGAGAACCTACAATGTGGAATTTGTATCCTTTAATTAAAAAATTAAAAAAAAAAGGATATCGTATTCATATCGAAACTTCAGGTTCTTATCCTATAAAAGATGAATATTTAGATTGGATAACAATTTCTCCTAAAAAAATAAAACTTCCTTTACGAGAAAATTATAAAAAAATAAATGAATTAAAAATTGTAATTTCCGATGAAAAAGATTTTTTTTTCGCAGAAAAGCAATCTACTTATATAGTAGATCCTAACTGTTTTTTATTTTTACAACCCGAATGGAATAATATAGAAAATATTATTCCAAAAATAATTTCTTATATCAAAGAAAATCCTAAATGGAGAATATCTTTACAAATTCATAAAATATTAAACATTCCTTAAAATTAAGATTTTGAATGTCTATTTTCTAGAATATTAATCACGTCTTGTATTTTAAATCCTTTTTCTTTCAAAAGAATGAGATAATGAAAAAGTAAGTCTGCTGACTCATTTAAAAATAAATTTTTATTATTGTCTTTGGATTCAATGATAAGTTCTACAGCTTCTTCTCCTAATTTTTGAGATATTTTGTTGATCCCTTTTTTTGATAATTGATATATATAAGAATTTTCTTGTTTTTTTTTGATTCTATCCGATATTATATTTTCCAAATGAAATATAAAATTTTTATTGTTCATTTCTTTCCAACATGTATCTGAACCTTCGTGACAAATAGGACCTGTTGGTATTGCCTTAATTAATAATGTATCTTTATCACAATCTATTAATATGTCTTGAATTAAAAGATAATTTTTACTTATTTCACCTTTAGTCCACAATCTTTTTTTTGATCGACTATAAAAAGTAACTTTTTTTTCATCAATGCTCTTTTTGTAAGCTTCATCATTCATATACCCTAGCATTAATACTTTATCTGTTTTTGAATCTTGAACAATTACAGGGATCAAACCTTTTTTAAAATTTATTTTCATGTTTATATGTTCATATTTTCTACTATTGTAGTTCTTACAGGTATATAAAGTTGATTTAAATAACATTTTAATTTTGGAATTTTTATTTCCCTATAGTGAAATATACTAGCAGCTAATGCAGCATCTGCTTTTCCTTTTTCAAATATTTTATAAAAATCTTCTAATTTTCCAGCTCCACCTGAAGCAATTACCGGAGTAAAAATATTTTCGGATATTTTCCTGGTAATATCTAATGCAAATCCATTTTTTGTTCCATCATGATTCATTGAAGTTAATAAAATCTCTCCAGCTCCTCTACTAATTCCTTCCTTAGCCCAATCTAGGGCTTTAGTATGAGTAGAAATTCTTCCTCCATTTAAATATACCCACCATCCATCCCCTTCATATTTAGTATCAATAGCCAAAACAACACATTGACTTCCAAATCTTTTAGAAAGATTTTCTAAAAGATTTGGGTTTTTAAAAGCTGCAGTATTAATCGATATTTTATCTGCCCCTGCATTTAACAATAGTTCTACATCTTTTTCCTCTCTAACTCCTCCTCCAACTGTAAAAGGAATATTAATATGACGGGATATATCTTTGACTAAACTAATTAATGTTTTACGTTTTTCATTTGTAGCTGTGATATCTAAAAATATTAGTTCATCTGCTCCTTGTTTTGTATACCAATAAGCTAATTGTATTGGATCTCCTGCATCTTTTAAATGTTTAAAATTTATTCCTTTTACGGTTCTTCCATTTTTAATGTCCAAACAAGGAATAATACGTTTAGCTAACATATTGATTTATTATTATTTTTTTTTCTTATCCAATCTTTAAGATCAGATAATGATATTTTATTTTCATATACAGCTTTTCCAATAATGACTCCACTACAACCTAAATTAAATAATTGATCTACATCATCCATATTACTAATTCCTCCACTTGCGATAAACTCAATATTTGGAAATTTTTCAATAATTTTTTTATATAAAAGAAAAGAAGGCCCTGATAACACTCCATCTCTAGATATATCTGTGCAAAAAACTTTTTTAACTCCATGATTACTTTTTTCTTGTAAAAAATCTAAAAATGGATAATCACTAAATTTAGTCCATCCATTAGTTGCTATTTTATTATCTTTAACATCTACCCCTAATAATATTTTATCTCCTCCATAAGTATAAATCCATTTTTTTAATAGAAAAGGTTTTTTAACAGCAATACTTCCTACAGTAGCCATATGCCCTCCATTTTCAAATACAGTACGTATATCCTCTTCAGAATGAAGTCCTCCTCCAAAGTCTATGATTAAATGTGTATGTTTTGCAATATTCTCTAAAATTTTCCAATGAACTACTTTTCCTTTTTTTGCTCCATCTAAATCTACTAAATGTAGTCTAGATATTCCATGATTTTCCAATATAAGAGCTATTTCTAGAGGATTTTTATGATAAATTTTTTTCCTTTCAAAATCACCTTGTATTAAACGAACACATTTACCATCAATCAAATCTATAGCTACTATTATATCCATTTTCATAAATTTATTTATAATCTAATAAAATTTTCTAATATTTTATGTCCCACATAAGAAGATTTTTCAGGATGAAACTGTACAGCATAAAAATTATTTTTTTGTAATGCAGCACTATAATTGACTATATATTCCGTTTTTGCAGTTGTATATTTTCCTAAAGGAACATAATAACTATGAACAAAATATTGATAACTACCATCTGGTATATTTTCAAATAAAGATCCTTTTAATTTGTGAATTGTATTCCAACCTATTTGAGGTACTTTATCTTTTTTATCGTTAGATTGAAACTTTTTTACTAATAAATCAAAAATTCCTATGCATGTAGTGCTACTTTCCTCTGAAAAATTACAAAGTAATTGCATTCCCAAACATATACCCAATACAGGTTGTTTTAATTTAGATAAAAGTAAATCCAATTTTTTTTCTTTTAAATATTTCATAGCACAATTAGCTTCTCCAACTCCAGGTAAAATAATTTTTTCTGCATTTTGTATCGATTCTTTAGAATCTGTTACTGTAGCTTGTACTCCTATTCTTTCTAAAGAAAAAAGAACCGATTGTACATTTCCTGCAGGATATTTTATAATAATTGTTTTCATGATAAAAAAAATATTTTATATTTTTTACAAAATACCTTTAGTACTAGGTATTTTTTTAGCAAAAGAATTTTTTTGTATAGCCATTTTAATAGCTCTTCCAAAACATTTAAAAATAGATTCTATTTTATGATGATCATTTTTTCCTATAGCATGAATATGTAAATTACATTTTGCGGATAAAGAAAAGGATTTAAAAAAATGGAAAAACATTTCAGTAGAAACTTTCCCTATTTTTTCCCTTAAGAATTTTACCTTCCAAAAAAATTGACTTCTTCCTCCAAGATCTAATGCTATTGTAGCCAAACTTTCATCCATAGGAAGAGAATAAAATCCATAACGTTCTATTCCTATTTTATTTTCTAAAGCTTGATTAAAAATTTCTCCTAAAGTAATACCAGTATCTTCTATAGTATGATGATCATCTACGTATAGATCTCCTTTTGTTTGAATATTTAAATCTATTGAACTATGAAATGCCATTTGTTGGAGAAGATGATCAAAAAATCCAAGTCCTGTTTGAATATGAGATCTTCCTTTTCCATAAAGAAAAATGGTAATTTTTACACTTGTTTCTAATGTTTTTCGTTGAAAAACAAATTTTTTCGTTGTGATTGATGATAAATATTCATAAATTTTTTCCCAATTATCAGTTTTTAAAGATGTTATTTCTTTTAGATCTTTTTCATCTATATTATCATAGTAATTTTTTTCTTCTTTTGTTAAATTTTTATAAGAATGATTATTTCTTATCCATATAGATTTGCATCCTAAATTTTTAGCCAACAAAACATCTGTTAATCTATCTCCAATAACAAAAGATTCAGAAATATTGTACAAATCTGATTTTAAATAATTTTTTAACATTCCTATACCGGGTTTTCTATTGGGTGATTTCTCTTCTGGAAAAGTTTTATCTATATGGACAGAAATAAAATTAATCCCCTCAGTTTTTAAAATATTTAATATATGATTATGTATCGGCCAAAAAATATTATCAGGAAATCGATCCGTACCCAATCCATCTTGATTAGTTATCATCACTAAATCGTAATTCAATTCTTGCACAATTTTTGACAAAAAAAATATAACTTTTGGATAAAAATTGATTTTATCAATAGAATCAATTTGATAAGTAGTAGGACATTCTTGTATAATAGTGCCATCTCTGTCAATGAACAATATTTTTCTCATTACATTTTTATTTTTTAGTGGAGTATTCTTGAATCTGATTTATTAAATACTCATTCTCTTCATGAGTTCCTATTGTAATTCTTAAACAATTTTTACATAAAATGATTTTTGAACGATCTCTAACAACGATTTTTTTTTTCATTAGATATTGATAAAGATTTTTTGAAGAAAAATTTATTTTGGCTAATAAAAAATTAGCAGAACTAGGATATACTTTTTTTATAATTGAAATTTTTTTTAGAGATTCTTGCATATATTCTCTTTCTGAAAGAATATTTTTTAAATGAAAAAAAAATAAATCTTTATTTTCCAAAGCTTTAATAGCTATTTTTTGAGAAATCAGATTGATATTATATGGATGTTTAACTTTATTCATCCATTGAATAATCGCTTCAGAAGCAATAGCTATTCCTATTCTTAACCCCGCTAACCCCCAAGATTTAGAAAGAGTTTGTAATATGATTAAATTTGGATATTTATCAATTTCTTTTGATAAAGATTTTTGATTTGAAAAATCAATATATGCCTCGTCTAAAACAACAATTCCTGTAAATTTTTTTATTATATTTTCTATATCTTCTCTATTAATATCATTTCCTGTAGGGTTATTTGGAGAACAAATAAAAATAATTTTACTATGCGTATTTACAATTTTTTCTATTTTTTTTAAGTCTAATTGATAATTTTCTTCTGTAAGAAAAATTTTAATTACATCTACTTCATGAATATTTCCACTTACTTCATACATACCATAAGTAGGAGGAAAAATGATGGAATGATCTATTTTGGGACGAGAAAAAATACGATATATTAAATCAATGATTTCATCACTTCCATTCCCTAAAAATACTTGGGAAGGAGATACATTTTTTAGATCTGATATTTTTTCTTTTAATTCTTTCTGTAAAGGATCCGGGTATCTATTATAAGAATTTAAAAAAGATAAAGGAGAACCAAAAGAATTTTCATTAGCATCTAGAAAAATAGAATTTTTTTCTTTATGATGTTCTGTCCTAGCAGATATATAAGGATCAAGATTTAAAATATTATCTCTAATAAGTGAACTCAAATTAAACTTATTCATGTTATTCATGTACTGATGTTTAAAACTCATTTTTTAATCGAATATTAATAGATTTTTGATGTGCGATTAATCCTTCTTCAAAAGACAAAACATTTATACATTCTGATAGATTTTTCAATCCTTTTTTAGATATTTTTTGAAAAGTTATTTTTCTTACAAAACTATCAATAGATACTCCGCTATAAGATTTTGCATAACCATAAGTAGGAAGTACATGATTAGTTCCAGAAGCATAATCTCCTGCACTCACTGGAGAATAATTTCCTAAAAAAACAGATCCAGCATTAATTACTTTTTGCCCCCAATAAGAAGCATTTTTGCAATTTATAACAAAATGTTCTGGAGCAACTTCATTGATTAGAGTCAAACATTCTTCTAAAGAAGTCAAAACAATTATTTTACTATTTTTTAAAGATTTTTCTATAATATTTTGTTTTTTATAAAAAGATAAAAATTGTCTTTTTAATTCTTTTTTTACTTCTTCTATCCAAGAAGGATTATTTATAGTTACCAAAAGAATATAACTTTCTGGATCATGTTCTGATTGAGATAATAAATCAGCGGCAATATATTTTGGATTTGCTGTATCATCAGCCATAATTGCTATTTCTGAAGGTCCAGCAGGCATATCTATAGATACTATTCCTTTTTGAGATACAATTTGTTTAGCTATCGTCACGTAAGAATTTCCGGGGCCAAATATTTTGTATACAGAAGGAATGCTTTCTGTTCCATAAGCCATAGCGGCAATAGCTTGTGCTCCTCCTACTTTATATATACGTGTAATTCCTACATATTTAGCTGTATATAAAATTGCGGGGTGAATTTCTCCATTTTTATTTGGGGGAGTACATAGTATAATATTTTTACATCCTGATAATTTACCAGGAACTCCTAACATTAATACAGTAGATAATAAAGGAGCAGAACCGCCTGGTATGTAAAAACCAATTTTTTCAATTGGAACGATTTTTCTCCAACAAAAAATTCCTTTTCCAATTTCTATTGGAAATTCTTCATGTATTTGTTTTTTATGAAAAGATTTTATATTCTGATACGCAATTTCAATCGATTTTTTTAATTGATCTGAAATTTTTGTATTAGCTTGATCAAAATCTTTTTCTGTGATTTGAATTTGTTTTATATCTGCATGATCATATTTTCTTGTATAAGCTTTTAAAGCTATATCTCCATAAATTTTAACATTATCGATAATAGGAGAGACTAATTTTTTTAAATGAAAAATATTTTGTGATGTTCTATTTGAAATAGATTTCCATGTTTCGTATGTAGGATGAACATATACTTGAATCATAATACATATTTTTTACAATATAATTTTTTCTATAGGAAGCACTAATATATCTTGAGCTCCAAGTGCTTTTAAATTTTCTATTATTCCCCAAAAATCGTTTTCATTAACTACAGAATGGACAGAACTACATTCTGAATTAGCTAGAGGTAAAATGACGGGACTTTTAATTCCTGGAAGATAAGATATTATTTTTTCTAGTTTTTCATTGTGAACATTTAACAAAATGTATTTATTATTTTTAGCTTTTTTTACCGCTCTAATTCGAAATAATAATTTTTCCATTATGATATTTTGTGGAGAGCCTAAATGTAAGTTTGAAGCTAATACTGCTTCAGATTGAAGAACTGTTTCAACTTCTTTTAATCCGTTCATAAAAAGAGTTGATCCACTACTGACTAAATCACAAATACAGTCAGCTAAACCTATTCCAGGAGCTATTTCTACTGCACCAGATATTTCGTGAATATCTGCATTTATATATCTTTTTTTAAAAAATTCTTTTACTAAAAAAGGATAACTTGTTGCGATACGTTTTCCATTCAAATCGTTAATATTATTGTAATATAAAGATTTAGGAACAGCTATGGATAGTCTACATTTTCCAAATCCTAAAGTTTCTTTAATTATTATTTTTTTTCTTTTTTCTAAAAGAACATTTTTCCCAACAATTCCTATATCAGCGACTCCATCTTCTAAATATTGAGGAATATCATCATCTCTAAGAAAAAGTATTTCTAATGGAAAATTAAGAGCCGTTGTTTTTAACTTATCTATTCCAATATTAATTTCAATGCTGCAATCTTTTAATAATTTTATAGAATCGTCATAAAGACGTCCCGATTTTTGAATTGCTATTTTCAGTTTATCCATAATCCAATACAGGAAAAAATAATAAAAGCTTACTCTTGTAAGCTTTTTATTTTAGTTTTAGTAAATCAAATTAATGCATTTTAATGCATCACGGCAAATATAAAAACTATTTTTAATATTTTATAATTATTTTTTGAAAATAGTCTATTTTTTGTAATTAAAATTTAAAATAATGAAAATTATTAGTTTGAATATAAATGGGATCCGATCTGGAATTCGTAAAGGATTATCTAATTGGATAGAAATTCATCATCCAGATATTTTATGTTTACAGGAAATAAAAGCTTTTCCAGAGCAAATAAATACAAAAATTTTTGATAGTTTAGGTTATAATCATTATTGGTTTTCTTCAAAAAAGAAAGGATATAGTGGAGTAGGTATTTTGTGCAAAAAAAAACCTATTCACATAGAATACGGAATAGGATTAAATTCTATAGATGAAGAAGGGAGAGTGTTACGTTTAGATTTGAAAAATTTTTCAATCATGAGTCTTTATATTCCATCAGGAAATGATATGATGAAAAGATTGAATTTTAAATTTTTTTTTATGAAAAATTTTATGTCACATATAAAAAAAATAAAAAATAAATTGAATAATCTTATCATTTGTGGAGATTATAATATTTGTCATCATGAAATAGATATTTATAATCCTATTCAAAATCAAAAATTATCAGGTTTTTTACCAGAAGAAAGAAAATGGATGACTCATTTTTTAAATTTAGGATTTATAGATAGTTTTAGGAATTTTATTCAAGAAGCACATCATTACAGTTGGTGGAATTACCGTTATAATGCTAGAAAAAATAATAAAGGATGGAGAATTGATTATGCTATGGTTAGTGATTCTTTAAAAAAGGAAATAAAAGATGCTTATCTCATGCCAGAAGTAAAGTATTCCGATCATTGTCCAGTCGTTTTAGAAATTTTTTAATTATTTATTAAAAATGAAATGACCTGACTGGGATTCGAACCCAGGACCCTTACATTAAAAGTGTAATGCTCTACCAGCTGAGCTATCAGGTCGTTTATATTCAAATAGTTATTAGTTGAAGCAAATATACTATAATTTTATGTTTTTATGAAAATCACTTTAATTGGATACATGGGAAGTGGAAAAACCACTATAGGAAAAATGCTTTCTAAAGAATTAAATTTAGATTTTTATGATTTGGATGCTCTTATTGTTGAAAATAATAAGGATTCTATTTATAATCTTTTTAATAAAGAGGGGGAACTTTATTTTAGAAAGAAAGAACATGCTTTATTAAAAAAAATTTTAAAACAGAAAAATAAGTACGTTTTATCAGTTGGAGGGGGTACTCCTTGTTTTTATAACAATATTTATTTGCTAAATAAATATTCAAATACATTTTATTTAAAAATGGATAGTTATATTTTATTTAAGAGATTGTTTTTGGAAAAAGAAACAAGACCTTTAATTTCTAAATTATCTAAAAATGAATTATTTCTATTTATTATTAAACATTTATTAAAACGATCATATTTCTATGAAAAATCTTTAAAAAAAATAAATGTATGCGGAAAATCCAAATACGATATAGTTCAAGAAATTGTTTTGTCTGTTCGTTGTAGTTGCAATTGAAAAAATTATGAAAAAAATATCATATCATCATTTTTTTATAGATAAAATAAAAAAATATTTTTCATTTGAACAAAAAAAAAAAGTATGTGTAGCTGTAAGTGGAGGATTAGATAGTATGCTACTTATCAATTTATTTCTTGATATTCCAGAAATAGAATCAGAAGTTGCACATTGTAATTTTTCTTTAAGAGATGAAGAATCTAATGAAGATGAAATTTTTGTCAAAAATTTTTGTTATAAAAAAAATATAATATGTCATGTAAAAAAATTTGATACTTTAAATTTTGCTAAAAAACATAAATTATCTATACAAATGGCTGCTAGAAAACTTAGATATGATTGGTTTTCAAAATTATTGAAAATAAATTCATATGAATACCTAGTATTAGGACATCATTTTGATGATTCTATAGAAACTTTTTTTATAAATGTTTTTAGAGGAACTGGAATTAAAGGTTTATTAGGGATTCCTAAAAAGAATAAAAAATTTATTCGTCCTCTTTCTGATTTTACTAAAGAAGAAATTTTACATTGTGCAAAAATAAAAAATGTAAAATGGAGATTGGACCGCAGTAATCAAGATCTTAAATATTTAAGAAATAAAATTCGTTCAGTTTTATCTACATTTTCATTTTCTTTTCACAAAGGATTAAAAAAAACCATAAGTTATCTTCATAATGAAAATCTTATAATAGAAAAAAAAATAGAAGAAATTTGTCAAGAAATTACGATAGAAAAAAAAGATTATCCATTTTTTTGGAAAATAGAATGTAAACAAATAAAAAAATTACATCCTTTATCTTTTTATTTGTTTAAATTATTTTATCCATATGGATTTAATGATATAAATGGACTAAAAACTCTTATTGATGCACAATCTGGTAAACAACTTAAATCCCAAAATTACCGCATTATTAAAAACAGAAATGATTGGATTTTAGTTTCTCATCAATTTTTATCAAAAAATAAAAATAAAACTTATCTGATTCCAGATCTAGAAGTTGTAAAAAATATGTTATTACCTGTAGATATAAAATTTTTTTCAAATCCAGAAAAAAAAAGTATTAAAAATATGTTTTTAATGGATTTTGATAAAATTCAATTTCCATTATTATTAAGAACATGGAGAAAAGGAGATTTTTTTTATCCTTTTAAAATGAAAGGGAAAAAAAAATTAAGCAAATATTATAAAGAAAAAAAATTCTCTCTTTTGGATAAAGAACATACATGGTTATTAATTAATGGAAATGGATATATTATTTTAATTATAGGAAATCGTTTAGATGATAGATTCAAGATTACGAAAAATACAAAAAAAATATTAGGCATAAAAATATAATGTATTATTATATGTTCTTTTTACAATTACAATTAGTATTTTTTTTAATTTTGAAAAGAATTAGTTGTTCTATTTATGAAAATACACAATTTCAATGCAGGCCCTTCTGTTCTACCGAAAGAGGTTGTTAGAAAATCAGCTCAATCTGTAATTAATTTTAATGATACTGGATTATCTTTACTTGAAATATCTCATAGAAGTCAAGATTTTTTAGAAATCATAGAAAAAACTACTTGTTTAGTAAAACGTATTATGAATTTGAACGATGAATATGCTATTTTATTTCTTCAAGGAGGAGCTACTTTACAATTTTCAATGGTTCCATATAATTTAATGCATAAAAAAGCGGCTTATTTAGATACAGGATTTTGGGCTTATAATGCTATTAAGGAAGCTAAAAAATTAGGAAAAGTAAAAATTTTATTTTCCGGAAGAAAAAACAACTATACATATATATCAAAAAATTATCATATTCCATATGATATGGATTATTTTCATTGCACATCTAACAATACAATAGTTGGAACACAAATGAAAATATTTCCTAAAACATCTGTTCCAATAGTCTGTGATATGTCTTCAGATATTTTTAGCAGAAAATTAGATTTTGATCAATTTAGTTTAATCTATGCTTCAGCACAAAAAAATGTAAGTTCTGCAGGAATGACTATTGTAATTCTAAAAAAAGATATTTTAGGAAAACTTAAAAAAAATATTCCTTCTTATATGGATTATAAAATCCATATCCAAAATAACAGTATTTTAAATACTCCAAACGTTTTTTCTATTTATAATTCTATGTTGACTTTAGAATGGATAGAAAATCAGGGGGGTCTTTCTATTTTAGAAAAAAAAAACCAACATAAAGCTAAATTATTATATGATGAAATCGATCAAAATAATTTATTTGAAAATAAAATACATAAAGAAAATCGTTCTAATATGAATGTTTCCTTTTTTTTAAAAAATAAGAATTTAGAAAAAAAATTCAATAAAATGTGGAAAAAAGAAAATATTGTAGGATTAGATGGTCATAGATATTTAGGAGGATATCGTGCTAGCATATATAATGCACTTTCTAATGAAAGTGTTCAATTTCTCATTGAAATCATGAAAGAATTCGAAAGAAAATTTTCGTAATGAATAATTGCATAATAGAAAATAGATTTTTTAGTATAAGAAATAAAATTCCAAAAGATGTAAAAATTTTAGCTGTTTCTAAAAATCAGGATATTTTTTCCATAGAAAAATTATATAAAATAGGACATAGAGATTTTGGTGAAAATTATATTCAAGAAATGGTCACAAAATATAAAAAATTACCCAAAGATATTCGATGGCATATGATTGGAAGAATCCAAAATAATAAATTAAAATATATAATTCCTTTTATTCATTTAATTCATAGTGTTCAAAATATAAAACAAATTAATATTATAAATAAAATAGCATTTAAACATCGTAAAATTATAAATTGTCTTTTGCAAATAAAAATTAGTAATGATAAAAATAAATCCGGAATCACTTATCAAGAAGCTTCCCAAATTTTGGAAAATGAAGAGTACAAAGAAATGAAAAATGTTAAAATAATAGGATTAATGGGAATGGCATCTTTTCAAGACTTGATAAAAGTTCATAATGAATTTTCATATTTGCGTAATATATACAATGAATATAAAAATAAGTATGGACATTATATACTTTCTATGGGAATGAGCAGAGATTATAATATAGCTATAAAATATGAAAGTACAATTATTCGATTAGGTAATGTTATTTTTAGTAGTCGAAAATAATAGATTTTATATATTTTATAATACTTTTTTTCAGTTTATCTTTATCCAAAGATTGAATAAAAGAACTTCCAATAATTCCTCCATTAGCATATTTACATGCTAAATCAAAAGTTTTTTTATCCTTTATTCCAAAACCAATTAATTTTGGAATATCTAAAGATAATTTTTTGATACGTTTAAAAAACGATATTTGTTCCTCTCCGAAAGAATTACTACTACCTGTAGTAGAACTAGAAGATACTATATACAAAAATCCATCACTAATTTTACTTAACATAGATATTCTAGAAGAATTAGTTTTTGGAGTAATTAAAAATATCATAGATAAAAAATATTTTTTAAATATGTTTTGATATTTTTGTAAAAATATGTCAACTGGAAGATCTGGTAAAATTAATCCGGAAATACCTGATTTTTTGCAGTTTTTTAAAAATTTATTTTCTCTAAATTGATAAAATTGATTATAATATCCCATAAGAATAATAGGAATTTTTATTTTTTCTTTAATTTTTTCTATTTGATCAAATAATAACGAAATATTCATTCCATTGCTCAATGCAATTTGATTACTTTTTTGTATAATCATTCCATCTGATAAAGGATCAGAATAAGGAATTCCTATTTCAATTAGGTCTACAGGAAGATCCTGTAATATTTTTATTATTTCCTCTGTGCTATTTAAGTAAGGAAATCCAGCTGTGAAATAAATGCATAATATGTTTTTGTTTTTATTTTTAAATAAATTATGTATTTGATTCATTATTTGATAATTTTAAAAAAAATTTATTGTAAACATTAATATCTTTATCTCCTCTTCCAGACAAAGTGATCACTACTACATCTTCTTTTTGAAAAGGAATTTTTTTTAATGCAGCTAATGCATGAGCACTTTCTAAAGCAGGAATGATTCCTTCTAATCGAGTTAATTCATACCCCGCTAGTAAAGCTTCTTCATCTGTAGAAGACAAAAAATTTACACGTTTTTTTACAAAAAGATTGGCAAACATTGGTCCAATTCCTGGATAGTCTAATCCCGGAGATATAGAATAAGCAGGAATAACTTGGCCATCTTTATCTTGTAAAACAAATGTCATACTTCCATGCAATATTCCTTTAGTACCACAATGAATAGACGCCGCTGTTTTTTTGGTTGTAAGACCTAATCCAGCCGCTTCTACAGCTACAAGGGTTACAGAATCATTATCCAAAAAATGATAGAAAGATCCTGCCGCATTACTTCCTCCCCCTATGCAAGCTATTACATAATTTGGATCAGGATGACCCTCAATTTTTCTCAATTGTGTTTTAATTTCCTCACTAATAATAGATTGAATATCTGCTACCATTTGAGGATAAGGATGAGGACCTACTGTAGACCCCATTAAATAATAACTTTCTGGATGATTTATCCAATAACGGATAGCTTCATTTACCGCATCTTTTAGTGTTTTATCTCCACTTAAAACTGGATTCACTTCTGCCCCAAGAGATTTCATTCTGATGACATTACTATACTGACGTTGTATATCTTTTTCTCCCATAAAAATTATACATTCTAAATGCATTAATGCACAAATAGTAGCTGTAGCAACTCCATGTTGTCCTGCACCTGTTTCTGCTATAACTTTTTTTTTTTCTAGTTTTTTAGCCAATAAAGCTTGACCTATAGCATTATTAATTTTATGTGATCCTGTATAATTGAGATCTTCTCTTTTAAGATAAATTCTAGCATTATATTGATCAGAATATTTTTTACAAAAATATAAAGGAGTAGGTCTTCCTACATAATTTTTTAGTAATTTTTTATACAATTTCTGATATTCATCACTTGTGATAAGTTCTTTATATTTATGTTCTATTTCTATGATGTTGTAATGTAACATTTCAGGAATAAAAGCTCCTCCAAATTCTCCATAATATCCATTTTTATCTACAAAATATTTCATAGTTCTTTTATTTTTTTTATAAAGGAATTTAATTTTATGATGTCTTTTTTTCCTGGAAAAATTTCAAATTTGCTATTAATATCTATTCCAAACATTTTAGAATGTGAAAAATTTTTGATTTGATCGAAATCTTGTATTCCTATTCCTCCACTTAAAAAAAATGGAACTTGAAAAGTGTATTCATGAAGTTTTTTCCAACAAAATTTTTTACCGCTTCCTCCATAATAAATTGTATTACTATCAAATAAAAAATAAGTACAAAAAGGAATATAATCTGTAATTTTTTCAAAGGAGAATAAATCATCGATTCTAAAAGCCTTAATTAATTTTAATCCTTTTTTGAATAGTTTTTCACAAAACACAGAACTTTCTGTTCCATGTAATTGAATAAAGTCTAATTTATTTTTTTCTTTTATTTTAAATATGTTTTTTTCTGATTCGTTTACAAAAACACCTATTTTCGATATTTTTTTTTCAAATTTTGGGATAACAAAATCG
Organism: Blattabacterium sp. DPU; assembly: GCF_011290385.1. Taxonomy (NCBI): domain Bacteria; kingdom Pseudomonadati; phylum Bacteroidota; class Flavobacteriia; order Flavobacteriales; family Blattabacteriaceae; genus Blattabacterium; species Blattabacterium sp. DPU. The sequence goes on along the minus strand of NZ_CP049785.1, from coordinate 485,272 downwards.
AAACCGACAAATCTAGGAGAATTAGGATAAAATATAAAACCGACAAAATCGGGAAAAGAATCAAAAATTTTTTGTAGATCAAGTTTTATTCCACATACTTTTATTTTTAATGATCTAGATTTCATCATATTTATTAATAAATTTCATTTAGTTTTTTTTTGATAAGGATTTTATAAAATCTTTACAAATTTTTCCAGGGTTTTTTTTTCTCATAAAATGTTCTCCAATTAAAAAACCTTTAAATCCTTTTTTTTTTAATTGAAATATGTGATTCACATTATTGATCCCACTTTCTGCTATTTTTATATAATTATTAGAAATTTTTGAAGATAATCTTAAACAATTATTATAATCTACTACAAAAGTTTGTAAATCTCGATTATTGATTCCTACAATATCTAAATTATCTGTTATTTTATTTATTTCAAATTCATTATGAATTTCAATAATAATTTCTAACCCAATATTTTTTGCAAGTTTAGAAAACTTAGTTATTTGATTTTTAGAAAGAATTCCGGCAATTAATAAAATTACATCAGCTCCTATAGATTTAGATTCTATAATTTGATATTCATCAATAATAAAATCTTTTCTTAAAATAGGAAGAGAGACAATAGAGCGTGATTTTTTTATATTTTTTTTTTCACCAGAAAAAAAATATTGATCAGTAAGAATAGATATTCCACTAACTCCTGCTAATTCATAATCTTTAACTACTTTTTCTACTGACACGGTATTATTAATAATTCCTTTAGATGGGGATTTACACTTAAATTCTGCAATAATTCCAGTATGGCTTTTAGTTATATTTTTAACTAGAGAAAAAGTTTTTCTTTTAAATAGGATACTATTTTCCAATTTTTTTATTGGATGTGTAATTTTATTTTGGTATACCTCTTTTTTTTTTATAGATACAATCTTTTCAAGAAGATTCATAAGTCTAATAATTGGATTAGAATGTTTTTTGCTTGACCACTTTTTAATGAATGTTTTGCTTTATCATAATTATTTTCAAAACTATCTTGATTTAATAAACTTAATGCAAATGTAGCATTTGTTAAAACGACTTCATTTTGAGCTAAAGTTCCTTCTCCAGATAAAATACTAATAAATATTCGAATGTTCTCTTCTATATTTTTTCCTCCCTTTAATTCATTAGGATTTACTTTAATCTTTTTACTTCCTATTTTTTTTAATTTTTCTACAGAAAAAAATTGTTCTCCTTTTGGAGTATAACATTTGATATCACTAGTAAGTGTAATTTCATCATATCCATCTAAACTGTGAATAATAGCATAATTATTATTGGTATTTTGATACATATAATAATATATTCTTGCTAATTCTAAATTGTTTACTCCTAACAGCTGATTTTTTGGTTTTCCTGGATTTAACAATGGACCAAGTGTATTAAAAATAGTTTTAACTCCTAATTCTTTTCTTACTTCAGATATACTACTCAATATAGGATGAAATACAGGAGCATGTAAGTAACAAATACCTACTTTATCTAATTGATTTTTCAAATTTTCTTCTTTGTTAGTAAAATGATATCCTAATCCTTTTAATATATTTGAAGATCCAGTGAGAGAAGAAGAACTAAAACTTCCATGTTTGATCACTTTTTCTCCTGTTCCTGCTACTATAAAACATGCTAAAGTAGAAATATTAAAAGTATTTTTTCCATCTCCACCTGTTCCAACAATGTCAACAGCATTAAATTCTGTAAGATTAATTTTTATGGATAGTTCCATCATAGCTTGCTTAAAACCTATTATTTCTTCTAAAGTAGGAGATCTCATATTATATATAGTAGTTATAGCTACAGCTTGTGTTTTGTTAATTTTCCCTTTTGATAATTCTATCAAAAGATTTTTAGCTTCTTGTTTTGTCAATGTTTTTTCTAAAAAAAGATTTTTTAATATTTTTTTAATCATAATTAACTAATATTCAACCAATTATCTATTATTTTTTCTCCATATGGAGTTAAAATAGATTCTGGATGAAATTGTACTCCACGTACATCATAAAATTTATGACGTAAAGCCATAATTTCTCCTTTATCTCCAATAGCTGTAATTTCAAGTTCTTCAGGAAAATTCTGTTGAGATATAATCCAAGAATGATAACGTCCCACTTGAATCTCTCTAGGTAATTTTTTAAATAAAATTTCTTGTGAATCTACAATTCTAATTAAACTGGATATACCATGATAAACCTCTTTTGTATTCAAAAGAGTAGCGCCAAATACTTCTCCTATTGCTTGTTGACCTAAACAAACTCCAAAAATACTTTTAGTAGAAGCGAAAGTCTTTACTAAAGGTTTTAAAATATGCGCTTCATCAGGGATTCCAGGACCTGGAGAGAGAATAATTTTATTATATTTTTCTATATCCGAAAGTTTAATTTCATTATTTCTATATACTTTTATAGGATTTTTGGTCAATTTTTTGACAGTATGGACAAGATTATAAGTAAAAGAATCATAATTATCCAAAATCAGTATTTTATTCATAATACTTCATATATTTTTAGCTAATTCTATAGCTTTAAATAAGGCCATAAGTTTATTATTCACTTCTTCCAATTCTTTGTTTTCTTGAGAATCAGATACAATACCTGCTCCAGCTTGAAAGAATAATATATTATTTTTACTTACAAAAGAACGGATAATTATGGCCATGTTTACACAAGAGTTTTTTAGTCCAAAAAAACCAATTGCTCCTCCATATACTCCTCTATGTTGATTCTCAATTTTATCAATTAATTCCATAGCTTTATATTTAGGAGCTCCAGAAAGAGTTCCTGCAGGAAAAGTATCTCCAAATATTTTTACAATTGATATATTTTTTTCCAACTTTCCTGATACTTGAGATACCATATGTAATACATGAGAAAAAACTTGAATTTCTTTAAATTCTTCTACTTTTACATGAGAAGAATTTTTGCTAAGATCGTTTCTTGCTAAATCGACTAACATAACATGTTCTGCATTTTCTTTTGGATTATTTGCAAGATTTTCGGATAATTTTTTATCTTTATATTTATTTCCTGATCTTCGTATTGTTCCTGCTATTGGATTAATATAGGCAATTTGATGATGAATGATAAGTTGTGATTCCGGAGAAGAACCAAATAATTTGTAATTTCCATAATCAAAATAAAAAAGATATGGAGAAGGATTTATAAATCGTAAAGCACGATATACATTAAATTCATCTCCTTTAAACTTTTGTTGAAATTGACGAGATAATACGATTTGAAAAACATCTCCACGTAGACAAGCTTTGATTCCTAAGGATACCATTTTTTTGTATTCTACATCTGTTACATTTGAATAACGATTTCCTATAGATTTAAATGGAAAAGAAGCAAAATTTTTCTTTTTAATCAATTCTATCAATTGATTGATGTAAGTTTTTTTTTCAATATCATCAAACTGATGTTCAATGATATATATTTTATGATGAAAATGATGGAATACAATCAAATTTTTATAGAAACCTAATCGTATTTTTGGAATATTATATATTTCTTTAATTGGAGCATGAAATTGAATCTTCTCAAAATATTGAATACTATCATAAGATATATATCCATATAAACCTGAGTAAGATATACTCATATTTTTATTTTCAAATTTTTGAAAAAAGTCTTCAATTAAAATTTGTATATCTAATTTATCATTTATAAAAATATGTTTGTGTACACAGTTAGGATATGATATTCGTAATACATTTTGATCTAAAATAAATTCAGAAATAGGATTTATACAAAGAATAGAAAAATTATTTTTTAATATTTGATGATTGGATGATTCTAATAATAATGTATTAGGAAAAATATCTCTTATTTTTAAATATAATTCTATTGGTGTGGTACTATCAGCCAAAATTTTTTTCTGAATGGTTCTGAAATTAAATTTAAACATGGTTTATGGTATTTTGACATGATAAAAAAAAGGCCGTCACAAAGACAAGCCTAAAAAATATTGTACAAACAATATTATTTGAAGAATACCATTTATTTTAAATAATGACATTTACATCATGCAAATATAAATAAATTTTTTCTATTTGTGGATATTAATTACGAATAGTGCAATTTATAATTCGATTATATGAAAATATTCATTTTTACTTTTTTTCTTTTTATGTCTCATAACACGTATAATATGAAAGAAAAAATAATAAAACATCATATTGATGAAAATCAAATTGGAATAACTGAAAAAGTGGAATTCTATGATCCTACTTATCAGGATTATAAATTTTGGACGGAAGAAAAAAATGTGAAAGAAACTTTTATAGAAAAAGATTTTTCCATAAAAAAATATTATTCTCATAATTTTTTCAAATATGATAATATTGGATTCTTTCCAAGAAATGGAAAAGATTTGTTTATTCCTAATGAATATCAAAAATTAATGCAAGAAAATTTTAACGAAAAAATGCCTAAAAAAATGTTTTTTTTTAAGGATCCTTTTTTTTATCGTGAAAAAATTAAATATTTTGATGTTAAAACTCCAATTTCAGAAATTTTTTATGTAAATGATTTTTTAAAAAAAGAAAAAACATTAGGTGGTTTTTTTTCACAAAATTTTAATGAAAAAACGAATTATTCCATAGAATATAGAAATTTCCATTTAGAAAATGAACCTGATTCAGCAAAAAGTAAAGATTTAGTATTAACTACCTTTAATTATCAAAATCATAACGATAACGATTATGATTATAAATTATGGGGTCATTATATTTATCAAAAATTTGAAACAAAAGAAAAAAAAGAAATAAAAAAATGGAATATAAAAAATTATAAAAATATTTTGTTTCATTATAACAAACTAATTCATAATAGATCTTATATAAGTTTTATTCAAAAAATTTTTTCTTTCAAAGAAAAAAATAGATCATTATTTTTAAAAACTCATTTGGAATATGAAAAATATTATCAAGATTATTTATTTCAATATTTACAAAAGAAAATTAATCATTTTTATTTGAGAAATGGTTTATTTTTAATTTTCAAACAAAAAAAAATTAATATAGAAGTAGGATCAATTTTTGATAAAATACATTATCAATTATTCAATAATAATTATATTAAAAATAAAACTGTCAACAGTTTATCTATACAAACTAAAATACATTATCCTATTAATGATATTTACGAATTATATTCAAGCGGAAAATGGATTGTAGAAAATAATAATATTCAAAAATATTATTTTAATACTAATGTAACGTTCAACGTATTTTTACCCAAATTTCTATTTTTTACTCAATTTAGTATTGATGAAAATGATTTAGTTTATAATAGTTTTATTCCTATTTATATTTTAAAAAAAAATTTAGATTGTTATAATAATGAACAAAAAAACATATTTGTTTTTAATAGAAAAAAAACAATTAATTTTTCTATAAACAAAGATAAATATTATGCTTCTTTTTATATATCTAGGTTAAATCGTTCTTATGATGAAAAATCTATGGAAAAATTTTTATATCGTAAGTATATACAGTTATATGGATTACAAGTAGAAACTACACATAATATATGGAAATTTCAATTAAATAATATTTTACTATATAATAAATACAATTCTGATCCATTAATTTTTTCTATTCCCAATTTTTTATCGAGAAGTACTATATTTTATAGGGATAATTATTTTAATAAAGCTTTATTTATACAAACAGGATTTTCTTTTTATTATTTCAGTAAATTTTATCATCAAAAAATTTCTTATCCTTTTCAAACTTTTTCTTTTGAAAAAGAATGTATTCCTAATCAAATTGGGGGAACTCCTTTTGTAGATTATTTTTTAAATTTTAAAATATATAGAACTATATTTTACTTCAAAATTCAAAACATAGAATTCAACAATAACAATGAATTTTTTATTAAAACAGGTTTTTTGTGGAATCTTTTTACTTGATGATAAAAATAAAATCTATAAAAAAATGTACTTTTATTAAAGTTAATAAAAATGAAAAAGTTTTTTTATTTTATATTATTCTTTTCTATGTCATTGTTTTCTTTTTCACAAAAAAAGTATAAAGAAAAAGAAATAGAAAATGTAATTGAATATATTAAAAAATATGCTGCTTTTGCTGTTGAAGAAATGGAAAAATTTGGAATACCAGCTAGTATTAAATTGGGTCAAGGTATTTTAGAATCTTCTAGTGGAAATAGTTCTTTGTCCAAAGCAACAAACAATCATTTTGGAATTAAATGTGGAAAAAATTGGAGAGGAGATGTTTATTACCATGATGACGATATTCCGCAGGAATGTTTTAGAAAATATAATTCTGTACGAGAATCTTTTCATGACCATTCTAAGTTTTTAAAACAACCACGTTATTCTAAATTATTTCTTCTTAAAAAAAATGATTATCAAGCTTGGGCTACGGAACTCAAAAAAGCAGGTTATGCTACATCCTTAAATTATGCTAATTTATTAATTGATCAAATAGAAAAATATTATTTATGGAAATTTGATCAAAAAACTACTTCTAGTATAGAAAAAAGAATCAGTCAATATTTGAATTATATGAAAAATAAAGACAAAGATTCTTTTTTTACAACATTTAGTAGAAAAGTACGTTTTTTTATAAAAAATTTATATAAAGCAATTATAATTAAAATTTGAATTCAAATTTATTAAATATGAACCCTAATAATTTAAGGTATAGTAAAAATCATGAATGGATTAGTCTTCCCAATGATAAAAATCAATCTTATGTAGGAATCACTCATTTTGCTCAAAATGAGTTGGGAGACATTGTTTATTTAGATGTAGAAAATTCTATCATAGGAAAAAAAGTAAAAGCTGAGAATTCCTTTGGAACAATAGAAGCGGTAAAAACTGTTTCAGATTTGTTTATGCCTGTTTCTGGTTATATTCTTGAAATTAATAATAGATTATTATCTAACCCAGAATTAATTAATCAAAGTTTTTATAGTGAAGGATGGATAATTCGAATAGAAATTGTAGAAGTAAAAGAGTATGATCAATTAATGTCTTCAAAAGAGTACCAAGAATATATACAGAAAACAAAATAAATAATGAAAAAACAGAAAATTTTTGATTTTCTTGATGATGAAAAAATTTCAGATAAAGTAATTGATTTTAATCATAAAAATATTACCATAGTTCGTTTTTTCATTCCCTCTATTCACTGTAGTTCTTGTGTTTTTATTTTGGAAAGTTTGTCTAAGATGTATAAAAATATTTTTGATGCTACTGTTGATTTTCCTAGTAAACAAATTTGTATCACATTTAATAATATTGAATTTAAACTGAGTGATATAGCTAAATTACTTGATAGCATGGGATATAGACCATCTATTAATTTTGAATCAATAGAAAAAAACATAAAAACTAATAACTCAAATTTATTTGATAGAAAATTAATAGGAAAGCTATCCATTTCTTTTTTTTGTTTTGGTAATATCATGCTGTTAGCTATTCCAGAATATGTAGGTGCTGAACAAGACATATGGTTTATGGAAAATCGTAATTTTTTTCGTTATTTTATGTTAATACTATCTTTACCAGTAGTAATGTTTTCTCTTACTGATCATATTAAATATGCTGTATTAGGATTAAAAAAACATGTCTTGAATATAAATGTTCCAATTTCCATTGGAATATTAGTTCTTTTTTCATGGAGTTGTTATGAAGTATTTTTTGACTTAGGTTCAGGTTATTTTGATAGTCTTTCTAGTTTTTCTTTATTTCTACTTATAAGTAAAATATTTCAAATACATACTCATAACAAAATTCTTTCTTTTGATAAAAATTATAAATCTTTATATCCAGTTTTAATAACAAAAATATATGATAATGAAAAAGAAGAAAAAATTTTACTTTCTTCTTTACAAAAAGGGGATCTTATTTTAATAAGAAATGAAGAAATTATTCCTGCTGATTCTGTATTAATAAAGGGTAACGCAGTATTAGATAATAGTTTCATTACAGGAGAATCCTATTTAATTCACAAAAAAATGGGAGAACGAATTTATGCTGGTTCTAAACAAAAAGGAGAAGCTATTATTATAAAAGTTATTAAAAACATAGATCATAGTTATTTAAGTTTATTATGGAATAAGAATAAATCGAATCAGTATCATCGTAAAAGTCACAAATTATTTGATTTGAATTCAATATCTACTAGATTTAGTCAATATTTTACTCCTATTATTTTGATAATTTCGATTATAACTGGAATATATTGGTCTTTTAGTAATGATGTTTCAAAAATTTTTCAAACAGTTTTTTCTGTTTTAATTATTACTTGTCCATGTGCTTTAGTTCTTTCTAGTCCATTAATTTTTGGAAATATAATCCGTTTTTTTTCCAAAAAAGGTTTTTATGTGAAAGATATTTTTACAATGGAAAGAATTGCCTCTGTCAAAACTTTAATTTTTGATAAAACTGGAACTATAACAGATCCCAATAAGGAAAAAATATTTTTTGTGGGAAATATAAAAAATGAAGAAAAGAAAATTATAGCTTCTTTGTTAAAAAATTCAAGTCATCCTTTAAGTCAAAAAATACTATCAGAATTATCTGTAAAAGATTTTTATATTATAAAAAATTTTAAAGAAGTTATAGGAAAAGGTTTAGAAGGAATTATAAAAAATATACCAGTTAAAATCGGTTCTCAAAAATATTTAGGGATTGAAAATCAAATGATTCATCAAAATCAAATTAATCAAACAACAGTTTTTATTTCTATAAATAATAAATTTGTAGGTTATTTTATATTTAGAAATTTATATCGTGATGGGGTAGAGAAAATGTTTAAAGATTTAAAAGAATATAATATTATTATTCTTTCTGGAGATCATAATGATTTAGAAAAAAAGTATTTAAAGTCAATTTTACCAAAATCAAGTAAGGTTTTTTTTAGTCAAAGTCCAGAAAATAAATTAGATTATGTTAAAAAATTACAAGAAAAAGGAGAAAAAATTATGATGTTTGGAGATGGAATTAATGATTGTGCAGCGTTAAATCAAAGTGAAGTAGGTATTGCGGTATCAGAAAATCCAACTAGTTTTTTTCCTAGTTGTGACGCTTTTATACAATCTAATTGTTTGAATCATATTTTTTTATTTTTGAATATATCAAAAATATCTGTGAAATTAGTATTCATTAATTTTATGATTAGTTTATTTTACAATAGTGTAGGAATTTTTTTTGCTGTTACCGGAAATTTAAAACCTTTTATAGCTTCTATTTTAATGCCTTTAAGTTCTTTTTCCGTTATATTTTTTTCTATAATATCTACTTGGATCCTTTCACGAAAATTAATATTTTAATCATAGTATAGTATGGATATATTAATTATTATGATATTATCTAGTGTTTCTTTAGGAGCTATTTTTCTTATATTTTTTTTATATAGTCTTTATTCGGGGCAATTTGATGATTATGAATCTCCTAGTATTAGAATTTTAATTGATGATTTTGATAAAAAATGAAATTTAAAACATATTATTATAATAACAGGATTGTAAAAGCTTTTTTATATGCTACGATATTTTGGGCTTTTATGGGGTTTTTAGCTGGATTATTTATAGCTTTATTATTATTTTTTCCTGAAATTCCTGAATTTATTTTAGGAGAAAAACTAAAGGATTCTCAAGGAATCATGGGGTTTGGTAGATGGAGAATGTTACATACAAGTACAGCTGTTTTCGCTTTTGTGGGAAATATTATTTTTACAGGTTATTATTATGCTTTGCAACGTTTGTTAAAAACGAGAATTTTTAGTGATGTTCTGAGTTGGATCCATTTTTGGGGATGGCAAATATTTATTATTTCTACTTGGATAACTTTTTTATTAGGAATAAATACAAGTAAAGAATATGCTGAACATGAATGGCCTATAGATATATGGGTTTTTTTTATTTGGATTATTTACGGAATAAATATGATTGGCAGTATTTTGAATAGAAAAATTAAACATTTATATGTTAGTATTTGGTTTTTATTAGGAACATGGGTAGCTGTGGGGATGTTACATGTATTTAATAATCTGGAATTGCCTATATCACTTTTATCTTTTAAAAGTTATTCTATATATGCTGGAGTACAAGATGCTTTAATGCAATGGTGGTATGGCCATAATGCTGTGGCATTTATTTTAACTACGCCTATACTAGGTTTAATGTATTATTTTGTTCCAAAAGCATCGAATCAACCTATTTTTTCTTATAAACTTTCTATTATACATTTTTGGTCATTAATATTTATATATATTTGGGCTGGACCTCATCATTTAATGTATACATCTCTCCCTAATTGGGCTCAGATGTTGGGGACTATTTTCTCAATTATGCTAATTGCTCCTTCTTGGGGAGGAATGTTAAATGGATTACTTACTTTAAGAGGAGCTTGGGATCAAGTGAGAGAAAATCCTATTTTGAAATTTTTTGTAGTAGGAATTACTTGTTATGGAATGGCTACTTTTGAAGGACCTATGTTGGCAACTAAAACTTTAAACTCTATAGGACATTTTACAGATTGGGTCATCGCTCATGTTCATTTAGGTACTTTAGGATGGAATGGTTTTATGGCTTTTGGAATTATATATTGGTTGACTCAAAAGATATGGAATACAAAATTATATTCCATATCATTGGCTAACATTCATTTTTGGTTGGGTGTTTTAGGAATCCTTTTATATATTTTTCCTATGTATTTTAGCTCTATTTTACAATCTATCATGTGGAAAAAATTTAATCCTGATGGAACTTTAGCTTATAAAAATTTTTTAGACTCTGTTATATCTATCATTCCATTTTATAAAATGAGATTTGTAGGTGGAATTATTTATTTTTTGGGTTTTGTTTTGATGATTTTTAATGTTTTTAAAACAATTAAACAAGGTTATTCATTAGATGATGAAGAATTTAAATGCGATTCATTTTATGGTACTTATGGAAAAGATAAAAAGGAAACATTCCATGGATGGTTAGAAAGGAAACCAGTACAATTGACTATTCTTTCTTTTATAGCAATAGCAATTGGAGGGTTTATAGAAATTATACCTACTTTAGTAATTAAATCTAATGTTCCTACTATTCATAATGTTAAACCTTATAAAGCCTTAGAATTAGAAGGTAGAGATTTATTTGTAAGAGAAGGGTGTAATGCTTGTCACAGTGCACAAGTTCGTCCATTTAGAGATGAAGTTGTTCGTTATGGAGAGTATTCTAAAGCTGGAGAATTTGTATATGATCATCCATTTCTTTGGGGATCTAAACGAACAGGTCCTGATTTAGCTAGAGAAGGAGGAAAAAATCCTAATTCTTGGCATTTTAATCATATGTATAATCCTCGTTCTACTTCTCCTGGATCTATTATGCCAAGATATCCTTGGTTAATTTATAATAAATTGGATAGATCGAATACAGAAAAAAAAATGAAAGCTATGATAAAATTGGGAGTTCCATATACTTTAGAATACATAAAAAATGTGAATAAGGATATGGATCTTCAAGCAGGTAAAATTGTACATGATATTTACAAAGAATATCCAAATTTAAAAAAAGAAATAGATCAACAAAAAAAAGTAGAAAAAGATAAATTTATTTCATTGGAGAAAAGAGAAATTATAGCTCTTATTGCTTATTTACAGCGATTAGGTACAGATATCAAATCTTAATTTTCAAAAATGATAAGTTTTTTTAAGCAATATTTTACAGGAGAAAAAAATATAGGTATTTTTCAATCTATTATGTTAATTTTATTTTTATTATCATTTTTTTTCGTAATATTTTTTGTTTTTTCAAAATCTAAAAAGTATTATCATGAAATAAGTTTGACTCCTTTTGAGTTAGAAGAAGAAAAAAAAAGGAAAAGGTTATGAGATCGAAAATTCCTTCTTTTATTATGATTCCCTCTTTTTTATCTGTTATCATATTTATGTTTTATGTGTTTTTTATAAGCTATAATCACATATCTTATTTGGTCCATCCTATTACTATATTTTTTTTTATTATAACTACAGTGTTATTGTATATTTTGGAATGCATTAACAATTTAATTTTTAAAAAAAAATTACAATTTCTTTCAAAAGAAGAAAGAATAAAGATTATTGAAGAAAATGAAGGGAATTATTTTTATAGACTTTACAAATTTATATTTTATGACTCTAAAAAAATAAGTCATAATGGGGTTAAAAAAATAGATCATGGGTTTGATGGAATTATAGAATTAGATAATAAATTACCTATGTGGTG
>NZ_CP049785.1:360316-473007 GCF_011290385.1 Blattabacterium sp. DPU | reverse complement strand
CCACATAGGTAATTTATTATCTAATTCCTATGTGGTGGATTCATCTTTTTTATCTTACAATTGTTTTTTCAGCAATTTATTTTTTTTCTTATTTATTAATAGATTTTTCTAATCCTTATAAGGAATATGATTTATCTTACAAAAATCAATTAAGAGAAATTGAAATTTTTGAAAAAAAAACTCCACAAGTAACTATAGAGAATGCATATTTTAAGGAGAATTTAATCAATAATGGCAAAGTTCTTTTCGAAGAAAATTGTGCTACTTGTCATCAATCTGATGGAAGTGGGAATGTAGGCCCTAATTTAACAGATGATTATTGGATCAATATAAAAGAGAAAGATTTATTTAAAAATATATTTTACGTAATATGGAATGGTAGTACTAATAACCCAACTATGCGTGCTTTTGGTAAATCCGGAGAAATTAAAGGAAATGATATTGAAAAAATATCTAGTTATGTTTATTTTATCAATAAAAAATCAAAAAAACCTTTGACAGGAAAAGTCCCTCAAGGAACGAAGATAAAAGAATGGAGTAAGATATAAATCATTCATTATTATTACATAAGCTTTATTTTTATAAAAAAAAAACTATAAGTTTTAATTATGAAAATCAAATTCAATTGGGATACTGGAATCGTGTTATCTTTGGTTATTTTTATAATCTTTATTATTTACGTTGCTTTCTTTTTTCCACATGTAGGAAGTCAACTTGTATCAAATAGATATTATGAAGAAGAAATGAAATATCAAGAAATTATAAATGAGAAAAAAAATGTGTTACAACTTCCTATAAAAATCAAAGTTTTGATTTTATATTCTGGAATTGAAATAATATTTCCACCTGTTAACAATGATATTCATGGTTTTTTTACTTTATTTAGATCTTCTTCCAAAGATTTAGATTTTACAAAATCCTTTAAAATATTGAAATCTTCCAAAAAAATATTATTGATTCCTAAAAAATTTTTAAAAAAAGGATATTATAAACTTATAATCAGATGGAAAACAGATAAAAAATATTTTTTTGAAAAAGATATTTTTTGGAATCAAAATATATAAATACTGTTTTCAAATTTTTAATATTATTAAACATAATGAGAAAAAATATAAGAAATTTTCGTAAAGAATCTTTAAATTACCATAGTCAGTTTCCCTCTGGAAAAATACAAATTACTCCTACAAAAAAATATAGTAGTCAAAGAGATTTATCTCTTGCTTATTCTCCAGGAGTTGCTGAACCCTGCAAGGAAATAGCTCGTTCTTCTACAGAAGTGTATAAATATACATCTAAAGGGAATCTTGTTGCCGTAATTACTAACGGATCTGCTGTATTGGGTCTTGGAAATATTGGAGCGTTAGCTTCTAAACCGGTTATGGAAGGGAAAGCTCTTTTATTCAAAATATTTTCTGGGATTGATGTTTTTGATATAGAAATAGACGAATCAGATCCTGAAAAATTTATAGAAACTGTAAAAGCTATTGCTCCTACTTTTGGAGGGATTAATCTAGAAGATATAAAAGCTCCAGAAGCTTTTGAAATAGAAAGAAGACTTAAAAAAGAACTTAATATTCCTGTTATGCATGATGATCAACATGGGACAGCTATTATTTCGGCAGCAGCACTACTTAACGCTATCACTTATGTAGGAAAAAAAATTCATGAAATTAAAATGGTAGTTAATGGAGCTGGTGCTGCCGCAATTTCTTGTGCTAGGATATACAAAAAACTTGGAGTTAAACCTGAAAATATTCTTATGTTTGATAGTAAGGGTTTATTGCATCTTTCAAGGAAAGATTTGAATGAAGAAAAAATAGAATTTGCGGTAAATACTTTTCCCATTAAAAAATTAGAACAGGCTATTAAGAACGTAGATGTTTTTATTGGATTATCTATAGGAGGAATATTAACTACTGATATGTTAAAAAACATGGCTAAAAATCCTATTGTATTTGCTATGGCAAATCCTGATCCAGAAATAGATTACAATTTAGCGATTAAAGTACGTTCAGATGTTATTATGGCAACAGGAAGAAGTGATTATCCTAATCAGGTGAATAATGTTTTGGGATTCCCTTACATATTCAGGGGAGCCTTGGATGTTCATGCGAATGTCATTAATGACGAAATGAAACTTGCAGCAGTACATGCCATTGCTTCTTTAGCAAAAGAACCAGTACCAGAACAGGTGAATATTGTTTATAATAAAAAAAATATTTCTTTTGGAAAAGAATATATTATTCCAAAACCTTTTGATAATCGTTTAATTACTCGTGTTGCTCCTGCTGTAGCCAAAGCGGCCATGGATTCTGGAGTCGCAAAGAATCCTATATTAGACTGGAAAATTTATCAAGAAAAATTACTTGATAGAATGGGATATGAAAGTAAAATGCTTAGAATGATTCAAAATAGAGCACGTACAAATCCTAAAAAAGTTGTTTTTTGTAATGGAGAAGAATACGATATTTTAAAATCTGTTCAAATTCTTCATGAAGAAGGAATTATTTTGAATTCTATAGTTTTAGGAAATGAAGATCGTATTCAAAGTTTAATTCATGAAAATAATTTAGATGTTGAATTAGAAATTATAGATCCAGAAAAAGAAGTAAAAAAAGTAGAATACTTTTCCCAAATTCTTTGGAAAAGAAGAAATAGAAAAGGATTAACTTTATATGATTCAAAAATTCGTATGCGTACTAATGATCATTTTGGAGCTATGATGGTAGATCAAGGGAAAGCAGATGCTGTTATTACGGGATATTCTAGAAGTTTTTCATTAAGTTTACGTCCTATGCTGGAAGTAATCGGAAAAGCTGATTGTGTTCACAAAACAGCAGGAATGATGATTTTATTAACAAAACGTGGACCTCTATTTTTAGCAGATACAGCTGTTATTCCAGATCCAACAAGTGAAGAGTTAGCTAGAATAGCTTTAATGGCATCCCATGTCGTTAAAAATTTTGATATTGAACCACATATAGCTATGTTATCTTTTCAAAATTTTTCATCTAATACAAAAACATCTTCTAAAGTTTCTCAAACAGTTGCTTTTTTACATAAAAAATATCCAGATTTGATAGTAGATGGAGAAGTACAACCTGATTTTGCTTTAAATGAATTTTTATTGTCTAATAAATTTCCTTTTTCTAAACTTGTTAAAAAAAAAGCAAACATTTTTATATTTCCAAATTTAGAATCAGGTAATTTGACTTATAAATTTATTAGAGGATTAGGAGATGTTCAAACTATAGGACCTGTTATGTTAGGAATGCGAAAACCTGCACATGTTATGCAAATGCAATCTAGCATAGAAGAAATAGTTAATTTAACCACTTTAGCTGTAATCGATGCACAAATTAGAAAAAATTAAAAATATGTGTTTTAAAAAACACTTTTTTTCCAAAAAGAATTCGCACTTTTTTTTCAAAAAAAAAGGGAATAGAACTAGATGTATAAAAAATAGGAGACCTATTCCAGATTGGATGTAAGCATAATAATTTTTTTTTACTCAGTTTTTTTTTGATTTCTTGCACTACTATTTTCTGTATATCAATCAAATGAACTTTTCCATGATAAAAATTTTCTATTTTTTCTTTTAAAAATAAATAATGAGTACAAGCTAATAATATTGCATCTATTGATTTGAAATGATTTAAATAATTTTCTATGATAGGATTTATTTTTTCTATTTCCCATCCATTTTCTATAATAGGAGCTAATAAAGGAGTGGACATTTGAACGAGATCTATATGACGATAGTATTTTTTTATTTTTTTTTGATAAAAATTTGAATGTATAGTAGCAGGTGTTGCGATTATTCCTATTTTTTTATAAGAAAGAAAAATAGTATTTTTTACTACAGGATCTATAACATTAAATATTAATATTTTTTTATGAAATTTTTTTTGAATCAGATCCAAAGCATTAGATGCGATAGAATTACATGCTATAACTATTGCTTTACATTTTTTTTTGTAAAGGAAAGAAACGATTTTCATAGAATTTTTTCGAATAAATTCTTGGGATTTTTCTCCATAAGGCATATTTTTTGTGTCTCCGAAATAAATAAAATCTTCATTAGGCATTTGAATTTTCATTTCTTTGGCTATAATAAGTCCACCAATTCCAGAATCAAATATTCCTATTGGAGATAATGGATTGATTTTCATATTCAAATTAAATTAAAAAAAAGGAAATCGAAATATAAAAGCTAATACCGATATAAAAAATAAAAATAAAACCGTATGAGTAATTTTTGTATATTGATTTTGATATAATTTTTTACAAAAAAAAAGAAACATAACAAAACTGATAATCATCATAATTGGATGTTCAATGAACTTGAAACGAATTTTTTCTTGTTTGAAAATTTCAATAATTTCAATTCCATTTCTGAATAAATAAAAAAAATGGGAAAGCATTAACAGTAAACCTATAAAAATTTGAAAAAGCATAATGAATACTGTAAAATTCAATACAATTATAAAAAAAAAACTCGATTTGTATTTTGAAATGTTTTTTTATGCCATAAAATATATATCATTTCCATGAAAAAAAGAATCATCAACAAACAAGCTATATAATGATGAATTTTTAGTAAAAATTTCATGGATTTAGGAATAATTTTTTACTTAATTTTTTTTTCAATCGTGCAGCTTTATTTACATGTATAATATTTTTTTTGGACAATTTATCTATCATAGAAATAACAATAGAATATTGTTTTTCATTTTTATCTGTTAACAATTTTTTTATAGCTGTTTTAGTACTTCTATATATATATTTATTACGTAAACGCCTAGTATGATTTTGTCTGATTCTTTTTAAAGAGGATGAATGATTTGCCATAATGATTATTATAGCCCATAGGGGAATCGAACCCCTCTTTCCAGGATGAAAACCTGACGTCCTAACCAATAGACGAATGGGCCTTTGTAAAAAAATTAATGACACAAATTAAATTTTTTTTATATTTAATACAAGTATTTTGTTTACATTTGAGTCTCTCTTTTTTTATCGGTGGTATTTAAAACAAGAAAAAAAGTTTATCATAAATTATAAAATTTTTTTACTTATAATTTTTTATTATTACCTTATTTCTATCTCATTATATGGAAATGTAGAATCCAATAATAAATATGAAAGAATTTCTTTTAAAAAGAAAAAACAAAATATATATAGAGATAATTCTAAAAATTATTTTCAATTTTTGAATCAAAAACTTTTTTTAAAAAAAAAAGAACAGACAGAATCTATTATAGAAAAAGCTATAGATTATATATCTACTCCGTATAAATATGGAGGAAAAAACAAAAATGGAATAGATTGTTCTGCTTTTATAAAAAATATCTTTGCGTATTATAAAATATTCTTACCACGTATTTCTTACAATCAAGCTAAGATTGGTTTTTTTGTTCCAAAAAAACAAATAAAAAAAGGAGATTTATTATTTTTTGCAACAGGAACATCCAAAAAAATTAATCATGTAGGAATGGTAACACATATTAGCAATAATAACATATTTTTTATTCATGCTTCTACATCTAATGGAGTAATTATATCTCAATTATATCAAAAATATTGGAATCATAAATTTATCATGGCAAGAAGAATTCTTTTTTATTCATAATAATCAATTAAAAAACCTAAAGATTTTAAATCTTTCCAAAAATTAGGATATGATTTTTCTACAACATTTGGATTTTCTATTTGTATGAAATTAGAACATAATCCAAATATAGAAAAAGCCATTGCCATTCTATGATCTTGATAAGTTTTAATTCTAACAAATTTATCAATTTTTTTCCTATAATAATCTGTTATTTCTAAACAAGAATCGGTGATTTTTGTTATTACTCCAAATTTTGACAGCTCGTTTTTTAACGCTTGTAATCTATCTGTTTCTTTAATTTTCAATGTTTCTAATCCTTTAAAACTACATTTTATACCAATGGCAGCACAAGTAACTACAATGGTTTGAGCGAGATCTGGAGTTTTATTTAAATTTAATTCAATAAATTTATAGGGAAAAAAATTAAATTTTTTCTTTAATATTATTACGTTTTTATCTTTATCAAAGACGGTAGAAATTCCAAAATATTTTTCATATATATAAGAAATTTCTTTATCTCCCTGCAAACTAGTATTGTTATATGAACGTAAAATGATATGACTTTTCTTTGCAATAGCAGCCATAGAATAATAATAAGAAGCAGAACTCCAATCTGATTCTACATAAAAATATTTTTTTCCCTTATTTTTTACTGGATAAATATGAATAATCCTTTCTTTCCAATCTACTTTTATTCCAGATAGAGTCAGTAAATCAAAAGTCATTTTTATATAAGGAATGGATGTAATATTTCCCTTTAGATAAATTTTCAACCCCATTTGAAATTGACTAGCTATTAACATAAGAGAACTTATATACTGACTACTCACTTTTGCATTCATATCTATTTTTCCTCCTAAAATTTTTTTTCCTAAAATTTGTATTGGGGGAAATCCTTCCTTTTCTAAATAATCAATTTTAGATCCCAGTTTTCGAAGAGCTTCTACGAGTATAAAAATAGGTCTTTCTTTCATTCTATCTGATCCTGTTAATATTATTTTTTTTCCCTCTTGTATAGAAAAATACGAGGTTAAAAATCGCATAGCAGTTCCAGCATGATGAATATCTAATATAGCAGAAGTACTAATTAAACTTTTTTTTAGTATTTCGGTATCTTCACTGTTAGAAAGATTTTCTATGTGAATATCATCTTTATAAATAGCTTTTAAAATTAAAAGACGATTAGATATACTTTTAGATCCTGTTATAGATATAGAACCATATAAAGAATTATTTTTACTATAAATATTAATGTAAGAATACATATTTCATTTTAATTTTTTATTTTCATGATGTCTGATATGATCTCTAATTTCCTTTTCTTTTAATTTTTTATGAAAAGATTTTTCTAAATCAATTCCGGTTTGATTAGCTAAACAAGCTATAATAAATAGTATATCTGATAATTCTTTTCCGAGATCTTCATTTTTTTTGCAATTTCTTTTTTTTGATTGTTCTCCATAATTTCTAGCAATAATTCTAGAAACTTCACCTACTTCTTCAGATAGAAGGATTGTATTTGTCAATATATCAAAATAACGAATTCCATGATTCACTATCCAATCATGAACTAACTTTTGTAAATTATTAATTTCCAATATTTATAGTTTATTTTTTTTACTTAAAACAAATTGAATATGATTTATAATCGAATCACAATCAATATTATATTTTTTTAAAAGTTCCATAGGTTTTCCACTCTCTCCAAAAGTATCGTTTACAGCTACTAAACTTTGAATAAAAGATCTATTATGAGTTGTCAATATTCTGGCGATACTTTCGCCTAATCCTCCCCAATAGTTGTGTTCTTCTGCAGTAACAATACATTTTGTTTTATTAATAGATTTTAAAATGGTGTCATCATCTAATGGTTTAATTGTATGAACGTTAATAACTTCACATTCTATCCCCTTTTTTTCATATAAAATTCTAGCCGCTTCTAAAGATTCCCATACTAAATGCCCTGTACTAACAATAGTTACGTCTTTACCCTCCGTTAATACTATTGCTTTTCCTATCTCAAATGTCTGATTTATATCTGTAAAATTGGATACAGCAGGACGTCCAAAACGTAAATACACTGGTCCTAAGTGATTAGATATAGCTAAAGTAGCTACATAAGTTTGATTATAATCACAAGTATTAATAACGGTCATGCCAGGTAACATTTTCATCATTCCGATATCTTCTAAACTTTGATGTGTTGCTCCATCTTCTCCTAAGGTTAACCCAGAATGAGAAGCGCATATTTTTACATTTTTGTAAGAATAGGCAATAGATTGACGGATTTGATCATAAACACGAGATGTCGCAAAATTAGCAAATGTTCCAGTAAATGGAATATACTTTCCGATACTAAGTCCCGCTGCTATTCCCATCATATTAGCTTCAGCTATTCCTATTTGAAAAAATCTTTCAGGAAATTCTTGGGAAAATTGATCCATAAATAAAGAAGTTTTTAAATCTGCGCATAATGCAACTACTTTTTGATTTGTTCTTCCTAAAAAAGTTAAAGCATTTCCAAAGCCAGCTCTAGTTTCTTTCAGCCCTTGATTTTCATATTTTTTCATAAAATAAAATTTTATAATGAGTAGTCTCCTAAATAAGTTTCAGGAAGTTGAGATAAAGCTTTTTTTAATTCTTCTTCATTAGGAGATTTTCCATGCCATGTATTGTTGCCCATCATAAAATCAACACCATATCCCATTTGGGTATATAATATGATTAAAATAGGTTTTCCTTTTCCTGTTTCATTTTTTGCTTTTTTCAAAATGTTAATCACTTTTTCAATATTATTCCCCTCTAATTCTTCTAGAACTTTCCAATCAAAAGATTCAAATTTTTTTTTTAAATTACCTAAAGGTAAGACTTCATCTGTAGATCCATCTATTTGTTGTCCATTATAATCTATAGTAGCTATATAATTATCTATTTTTCTAGATCCTGCGTATAAAACGGCTTCCCAAATTTGTCCTTCATTTAATTCTCCATCTCCATGTAAACTGTAAACAATCCTATTCAATTCTTTGTTGAGCTTTTTTGATAAAGCTGCACCGATGGAAACAGACATTCCTTGTCCTAATGAACCAGAAGCAATTCGTATTCCGGGGACCCCTCCATGTACAGAAGGATGCCCTTGTAAACGAGAATTTAATTTTCTGAAAGTAGATAATTCCTTAATTGGAAAAAATCCTGAACGAGCTAATACGCTATAATAAACAGGAGATATATGTCCATTAGATAAGAAAAAGAGGTCTTCTTCTTTCCCCTCCATAGAAAATTGACTTGGATTATAATGCATTATTTTTTGATATAAAGCTACAAAATACTCTGTACATCCTAAAGATCCACCAGGATGTCCTGATTTTGCATCATTGACCATGCGTAAAATGTCCCTTCTCACTTGAATACACAAATCTTTTAAATAACGTCCATTCATTTTTTCAATTTTTTTGTTTGTATATTTTTGTAATTTATTTTGACTATTTCACAAAAATAACAATTAATTATGAGTATTCTAAATAGAAAAGCGAGATTTAAATATCATTTCATAGAATATTATATAGCTGGAATACAATTATTTGGAACAGAAGTTAAATCAATAAGACAAAATAAAGTTAATATCATGGAAAGTTTTTGTCAAATGAAACATGGAGAGTTATATTCCATCAATATGTATGTAGCTGAATATAAATTTGGAACCAATTGGAATCATTCAAGCAGAAGAGAAAGAAAATTGTTGTTGAAAAAACAAGAATTAGTGAAAATCAATAAAAAATTAAAAAATACAGGTTTAACTTTAATTCCCATAGAATTGTTTTTTAATGAAAAAGGATATATAAAAATGAAAATAGTTTTAGCTAAAGGAAAAAAAATATATGATAAACGTGAATTTTTACGAAAAAAAGATTTATCTAGAGAAATTAAACAATCTTTCAAATTAAAAAATCGCATTTAATTTATTTTTAAATATATTTGTTTTAGATTTTAAAGAAATTATAGTTTTATGAAAAACGTCAATTTTTTTATTGTTGCTTTATTTACTTTTTTTTCTTCTGTATTTTCCCAAGATTCGAAAGAAAAATGGTTTATTAAAATAGGAGCACATGACATCAATTATTATCCTATAATGTCTCCTTTTAAAGGATTCCTTCTTAAAAAAAATAATAGTTTTAATCCCATTATTTCTAGTATAGAATTGGAACATAATATAAAAAAGCATGTAGGAGTATATTTAGATGCTTCATTAGGAATGGTAAACAATACTAGATGGAGAGTAGGAAATAATTTTTTTGTGAAAATAAGTCATGGGGTTAATTTATATATTTTTCCTTATAAAAAATTTGATCCTTATTTAAAATTAGGAGGAGGATATCACAAATTCAACAATTATATCAATAGAGAGTTAAGAATTTCAGAGACAAAATATTTTAAAACAAATAAAACAAATTTTTTTCTATTAGATGGAGGATTGGGAATAAATTTATGGATAGTTTCTAACTTGGGTATAAACTTTCAAAGTACTTATAATCATGTGTTTGCAAAACAAACAAAAGATTATTTAAATTTTTGGAAACATAATGTAGGATTTGTTTTTCGTTTCGGAAATTTAAAAATTAATCATAATAAAATTGTAGCAGAAGCTAAAGAAGATAATTCTTTTTCTGAAGAAAAAGAAAAAAATGAGGAAAAGAAAATTTTTTGTGATAAAAAGCAAAATGATCAAGAAGACTCAGATAATGATGGAGTTTTAGATCAGAAAGATTTATGTCCAAATCAATTTGGATTAAAAAAATTTAAGGGTTGTCCTGATACGGATTCAGATAATATTCCGGATTACGAAGATAAATGTCCTACAAAATTTGGTAAAAAAGAAAACAAAGGATGTCCTAATATAGTTTTTAGTCCTATTTTTTTTGGATTGGGTAAATCTTCATTATCTCCTCGTTCTTTGACAATTATTAATGAATTTGCTAAAATTATGATAAATAGTATACCTAATTCTAAATTTTACATAAATGGATATACAGATGCTCATGGAAAATCTTATTATAATAAAATTTTATCTTTAAAAAGAGCTCATTCTGTATTTGAAGCTTTGATCTCTAAAGGAGTAGATCCTTCTAGGATAGAAGTTAGAGGATTAGGAGTAGTAAAAAAAAAAGGACGACGTGTTGAAATCATAATACGAAAATCATAAATAAAAAAGCCTCTTGAAAATAAAGAGGCTTTTTTATTTATTTGTATAAAAAGAAATATATATACTCACTTGATAAAGTATCATAAGAGGAATTAAAACTATGATAGTACTTAAAATGTCTCCAGGAGTTATAGCAGAAGCTATAACTAATAGAATTAAAAAAGCATGTTTTCTATATTTTTTTAAAAATGAATAAGAGATTAATTCCATTTTAGTAAAAAAAAATATAAAAAATGGAAATAAAAAAATAATTCCCATAGAAAATACTGAATGCATAATTAAAGAAATATAATCTGATAAATCGAATATATTTTTTGGAATATGACTGATTCTAAAAGAATATCCAAAATGAATTAAAAAAGGACATAATATAAAATAACCAAAAATAATTCCTAATAAAAATAAAAAAGTGACGATAATCAATATCCATATTGAATATTTTTTTTCTTTCTCAGAAAGAGCTGGTTCTATAAATTTCCAAAATTCATAAAAAACATAAGGAAAGGATAAAATAATACCTCCAATAAAACAAGTCCAGACATAAATATTGAATTGTCCAAATATTTGTCTATTCTGTATCTCTAAATTTTTATGTAAAAAAGAAACAGAATTTAAATGGATTCCTAAAAAAGAATTTGCTAATTTATAAAATATACGGTAAGTAATGAAATCTGTTTTTGCCGGGGCAAAAATAATACAATCAAATATAATATTTTTATTGTTCATTAAAATAATCATTAAAATGATTATTGCACAAAAACAATGAATTACATGTTTTCTTAATTCATCAATGTGTTTCCAAAACGGCATTTTATTTTTATTCATTTCATCAAAATTAAATTTTGAATAAAAAATACTTTTTTTAAAGAAAAATTGTAATTTTATGTTAAATTTCATATAAATGAAATGTGGAATTATAGGCCTTCCAAATACAGGAAAATCAACATTTTTTAATCTAATTTCCAATTCTAAAGCAGAATCAAAAAATTTTCCTTTTTGTACCATAGAACCAAACTATGGAATTGCAAAAGTTCCAGATAAAAGACTATACGAATTAAAAAAAATCATTAATCCTACAAAAATAATTCCATCTGAAATAAAAATAGTAGATATAGCTGGATTAATTAAGGGATCGCATAAGGGAGAAGGATTAGGAAATAAATTTTTATCTCATATTCGTGAAACAAATGTTATTATCCATATGATCCGTTTTTTTCACGATATAAGTGTTCTTCATGTAGAAGGATCTGTAAATCCTATTAGAGATAAAGAAATTATTGACATGGAATTACAGTTTAAAGATTTAGAAACAATAGAAAAAAGATTAGAAAAAGTCACAAAAAAAAATCAAATCAATAAATCGACACATATACTAAAAAAAATTTTTTCTTTTTTAAAAAAAGGAAAAAATATTAGAATGTATCCATTTCAAGAAAATGAAAAAGAATATATCAAAGATTTACAATTACTAACTATTAAACCTGTTGTTTATGTATGTAATATAGATAATAAATTTAAAAATAATTTATGTATAGAAAGTCTTAAAAAGATAATAGAAATGGAAAATTCTACTTTGGTAATTTTATCCCTGATAAAAAATTGTATAGGAATTAATCAAGTCCTAAAAGAAACTTATAAGTTGTTAAACTTACAAAGTTTCTTTACAGTAGGTAAAAAAGAAATTCGATCTTGGTCCATTCCGAATCCATGTACAGCTTATGAAGCATCTTCAGTTATTCATACAGATTTTCAAAAAAAATTTATTAAAGCAAAAGTTATTCATTATAGTGATTTTATCAAATGTGGATCCGAAGAAAATGTGAAAAAAGCAGGAAAAATATTATTGGTAGGAAAAAATTATCTCATACAAGATGGAGATATTATTCATTTCAGATTCAATCAATGAAAAATTTATTTTCATTATTAATTACCTGTAAAGTTTCAAAAATTAATAATATAGTTTGTTCTATATCTTTTTTATGAACCATTTCTACTGTGGTATGCATATATTTAAGAGGAATAGAAATTAAAGCAGACAATACCCCTTTATTGGAATAAGCAAAAGCATCTACATCTGTTCCTGTGGATCTAGATGAAACTAAACGTTGAAAACTTATTTTTTTACTATTAGCAGTATTAATAATCAATTCTCTAATATTTTTATGTATCGAAGGAGCATATCCTATGACAGGGCCTAATCCACATTTAATATCTCCTTGTATTTTTTTATCAATCATAGGAATACAAGTGTCATGTGTAACATCTGTTACAATAGAAACATTGGGTTGTATGATTTTAGATATCATTTTAGCTCCTTTCAATCCTACTTCCTCTTGAACTGAATTCACTATATATAATCCAAATTTTAAATCAATATTATTTTCTATTATCATTTTTGCTACTTCTGCAATAATGAATCCCCCTATTTTATTATCTAATGCCCTAGATACAAAATAATTTCGATTCATAATAAAAAATTGATCGGGATAAGTTATCACACAACCCACATGAACACCCATATTAATAGCTTCATTTTTACTGGAAACACCAATATCTATAAATATATTATCTATATTAGGAGACTTCTCTTCGAAAGGTTTTCTCGTATGAATAGCTGGCCATCCAAATACTCCATGTACGAATCCTTTTTCCGTATGAATGATTACTCTTTTAGATGGAGCAATTTGGTGATCTGATCCTCCATTACGAGAAACATATATAATCCCTTCTTCTGTTATATAATTAACGTACCATGATATTTCATCAACATGAGCTTCAATAATTAATTTATATGGAGAATTAGGATTTATAATTCCTACTGATGTACCATATAAGTCTGTTTGTATTTTTTCTACATAAGAACTAATATAGTTTATCCATATTTTTTGTCCCTCGTTTTCATGTCCTGTTGGAGAAAATTCATTTAAATATTTTTCAAGAAATTTAATAGAATCACTATTAATTGAATAATTACTCATTATTTTATTTTTTTTCACATATTAAATATGAATAGAACCTTTAAATATAAATTTAACATTTCCGGTTAAATAAACATTTTTATACTCATTTTTTGTCTTTGTGAATGAAACCCGTAATTCCCCTCCAATTGTTTGAACTAAAATTTCTCCAACATTATCTTTTATTTTATTTGTTTCACATGCAGCAATAACAGAGGCAACGACTCCTGTTCCACAAGATAAAGTTTCGTTTTCTACTCCTCTTTCATAAGTTCGTACTTGTAACGCATTTTTTTCAAAAATTTTTACAAAATTTACATTAACTCCTTTCTCTGAATAAGGATTTTTAAATCGAATATTTTTTCCTTCTTTATATACGTTTTTTTCTTTTATATTTTCCACAAATAGAATATGATGTGGAGATCCTGTATTTAGAAAAACATATTCTGGATAAATTTCTATTGAATTTTTATCTATATTGATTAGATTTATAGAAACCAAATCATTATTTATAAATCCATTATGATATCCATCTATCGCTCGAAAATGAATTTTATTTTTACTGGTAATTCCTAATTGATTTGCAAAAAAAATAGCACATCTTCCCCCATTTCCACACATTGTACTTTCTTTTCCATCGGAATTACAATACTTCATATAAAAATCACTTTTATATTCATCATCATTTTGAATCAGAACAATTCCATCGGCTCCAATTCCAAAATGTCTATCACACAATTTTTTGAATATGAAAGGATTTTTTTCTATTTTTTTTTGTCTAGAATCTAAAAGTATAAAGTCATTTCCCGTTCCTTGATATTTATAAAAATTCAATTCCATGGCAACGAAGTTAATATTATTTTTTTGAACTGTAAAATCTATAAAATTATTAATTTCTATATATTTGTTTTTAAATAAAAAAAATATGAAGAAAATAGTTTTTTATATTGTACTGAGCAGTATTATGAGTTCAATAATAACTATTGCTGCATATAAAAAATACGCTAAAGAAGAACCTATACTTTTTCCATATACATCATCTTTAGCAAAAACAAAACTAACCTCTTCAGATTCTTCTTCATTGGTTAGTTCTGCTGGTTTTCCTGATTTTACAAGAGTCGTATCGAAAACGATACATGCAGTAGTCAATATAAAAAACTATTCAAAAAAATATAACAATCAATTTGATCCATTTGATTTCTTTTTTGGTTTTCCTGAAGATTTTGGACCTCATAGAGGTAAAAAACCTCAAAAAAACGATATTCCTGGGCTTCATGGATCTGGAGTAATCATATCGCCTGATGGATATATTGTAACTAATAATCATGTCATAAGAGATGCGGAAAAAATAGAAATTACTCTTAGCGATCAAAGAACTTATAAAGCGAAATTAATAGGAACAGATCCTAGTACCGATATTTCTTTATTAAAAATTAATGAAAAAAATTTACCTTTCATTTATTTTTCTGATTCCAATAAAGTACAAGTAGGAGAATGGGTTTTAGCTATAGGAAATCCTTTTGATTTAAACTCCACCGTAACTGCAGGTATCATTAGTGCAAAAAATAGAAGTTTAGGAATATTAAGAGGAGAAACACAATCCGCTATTGAATCCTTTTTTCAAACAGATGCAGCTGTGAATCCTGGAAATAGTGGAGGAGCATTAATCAATACAAATGGAGAATTAATTGGAATAAATACAGCCATTTCTTCAGCTTCAGGAAATTTTATAGGATATAGTTTTGCTGCTCCTTCTAATTTAGTTGCAAAAGTCGTTAAAGATATAAAAAAATATGGGACAGTACAACGTGCATATTTAGGAGTGAGAGGAATAGATTTATCTAAAACAGAATATTTAAAGGCTTATAACAAAGAAACACATCAGAATATAAAATCACAACAAGGTTTTTTAATAGGAGAAGTTTTTGAAAAAAGTGGATCTGCAGATGCCGGATTAAAAAAAGGAGATATCATAAAAAGCATAGATGGAAAATCTATACAAAATATTGCTGATTTATCATTTATTGTGGGAACAAAATATCCAGGGGATAAAGTAAAAGTAAATATTATACGAAATAAACAAAAAAAAACTTTTAACATTATTTTAAAAGATTTGCAAGGAAGAACTAAAATAAGAACTAAAGAGGAAATTACTCCATCTGAATTGTTAGGAGCAATATTTGAACCACTTAATCAAGAGTCTAAAAAAGATTTTGGAATTGATTATGGAATCAGAATTGTAGAGATCCGAACAGGTCGTTTAAGTGCTCTTGGGTTAGAGGAAGGAGACATTATTTTATCTATCAATGGAACAAAAATGAAAAAACCTAATGATGTTGATAGAGTTTTAAAAAAATATTCTGGAGATGTGACCATAAAATCTATTAAACAAAATGGACAAATATATATAGCAGGATTTGAAATGAATAATTAATTCATGCTTCTATTCCAATAATAACACAATGTAATTATTCCATAAATCACATTGGGGAACCAAACCGCTAAATAAGAAGAAATATAATCTTTGCCAGAATATATTTTTGTGATTTCTATAAAAAAAATATAAAAAAAAGCTAATACTATTCCTATAATCATATTATAAGCTATTTCTTCTTTTCTTCTGTTCACAGATATGGATAATCCCAAAATGGTAAATATTAAAGTAGAAAAGGGTAAACTTGTTCTTTGATAATATTCATTTAAATGAATATTCATATTGATTTTATTTCCTTTTGTGTGAATAAATTTTTTTAATTCATGAATATTCATTGTTTCTGCTATATATTCTTCTGGTAAAAATTGTTCCGGAGTAAGGGGGAGTTTTTTAACTTTAAAATCTCCTGTGATCAAAAAATCATGATTTTTTTTGATTATAGTTTCTTTGTAATTGAATAGAATATATACTCTATATTTTTTAGACCAAAAAATAGTTTTAGATTTTAGAATATATATTAATTTTTTTCCATTAAATTTTTGATATACGCATTCTTTTCCTATATTTTTTTTTTTTGAAAAATCTCTAATAAAAATATATTCATTTTTTGAAATTTGAGCCCCTATTGTTTTATTTTTTTCATATTTATTTTTATATCTGGGACTTAAAAAGTATTGATAATGAAATTGATTTTTTTTTTTGTTAGCCAAAGGTAAAAAATAATAATTTATCATTAAAGATAGAATTCCTATTATAATAGCTGATATCATATAAGGAAACGTCAATCTTATAAAACTAATTCCGCCTGATAGAATAGCCGTAATTTCTGAGTTACGGTTTAATTTAGATGTAAAAAAAATAACAGATAAAAAAACAGAAACAGGAGAAAAAGTATTAATTAACCATATGGACCAGAAAGGATAATACAAAATTAAAGCTTCTTTAATTGATCCTTGATTATTTTCTAAACGATGCATTCGTTGCGAAATGTCTATGACTACAGATAAAAATTGTAGTGAAATAGTAATAAATATGAAAGTGCCAATGAAATTACGAATAATATAACGATCAAGAATTTTCATGTTATTATTATAAACGTTCTTTTAACAAAGGAATTATAGATTGTTTCCAATAAACAAATTCGTTGTGCATAATATGAATTTTTGCTTCTTGAATAAGATGAAAATAAAAAGAAAGATTATGGATAGAAGCGATTTCCTGTGCTAAATTATTTTTAGATAAAAAAAGATGTCTTACATAAGATTTACTATACAGTTGATCTACATGAGAATTTCCGAATTCGTCTAAACAGGAGTAGTCCTTTTCCCATTTTTTATTTTTTATATTCATGATCCCTTTCCATGTAAATAACATTCCGTGACGGCCATTTCTAGTAGGTATAACACAATCAAACATATCTATTCCAAGAGCAATTCCTTCTAAAATATCTACAGGATTTCCTACTCCCATTAAATACCTGGGTTTTTCTTTGGGTAAAATATCTGTTAATAAATCAGTAATACTATGTGTTTGTTCTTTTTTTTCTCCTAAACTTAATCCTCCTATAGCATACCCTTCTGCTTCTAATAAGGATATCTCTTCTGCAGAATATTTTCTTAGATCTGGATAAATGCTTCCTTGTATAATTGGAAAAAAACTTTGCTTATATTTATATATTTCTGGATTATTTTGTAAATAAGAATAACATTTTTTTAACCAACGATGTGTTTTACTTAAAGATTTTTGGGCTTCTGTATGACTACAAGGAAAAGGAGGACAATCGTCAAAAGACATTATAATATCTCCTCCTATAAAACGTTGAATTTTCATAGATTTTTCAGGATAAAAAAAATGAAGAGATCCATTAATAATGGATTTAAATACAACTCCATCTTCAGTAATTTTATTTAATTTTTTAAGAGAGAAAATCTGAAAACCTCCACTATCTGTCAATATAGATTCCTTCCAATTCATAAAAGAATGAATTCCTCCAGCTTTATGTAATACTTCAATTCCGGGTTGAAAATGTAAATGATAGGTATTTCCAAGAATAATTTTATACATTTTGTTAAGTTCATGTATTGGAACAGATTTAACAGAACCTTTAGAAGCGACTGGCATAAAAATAGGTGTTTCTATTTTACCATGATCTGTTTCTAAAATTCCTATTCTTGCTTTGGAAAAGCGATCTATTTTAATTAAGTTAAATTTCATTTGAAAAAATTTTTAAATTTAAATGATGATATGTAACATCATAGTTATAAAAACATAATTTCGTTATAAAAATGAATTTACAATACAATCATAAACCAGTTCTTATAAAAGAAAGTATAGAAAATTTAATTACAGATCAAAATGGGATTTATGTGGATGCTACATTTGGTGGTGGAGGACATTCTTATGAAATTTTAAAAAAATTAAGTAAAAAAGCAATTTTGATAGCTTTGGATCAGGATAAAGAATCCATAAAAAGAAATTTTATTAAAGATAAACGTTTTCATCTATTTCATAAAAATTTTGTTTATTTACGCGATATTTTGAATCAAAATCATATTGATCAAGTATCAGGAATATTCGTGGATTTAGGAATTTCATCTTTACAAATTGATAATCCCACAAGAGGTTTTTCAAACCGATTCAATTGTATTTTAGATATGAGAATGAACCAGGAGTCTTCTTATTCTGCTCAAAATGTGATCAATGAATGTTCTAAAAAAGAGTTATTTCATATATTTTATGAATATGGAGAATTTAAAAATCCAATACGAATTGCAGATAAAATATTAGAACAACGTTCAAAAAAAAATATTACAACGGCTTTGGATTTAGTTCATATTTTTTTTATAAAAGGATCTTTTAAAAAAAGAAAAAGATTTTTTGCTAGACTTTTTCAGTCTATACGAATAAAAGTAAATAATGAAATAAATATTCTAAAAAATTTTTTATTAGAATCTTCTAAAATTATATTACCAGGAGGCCGTTTCGTTGTGATTTCATATCATTCTATAGAAGACAGAATTATTAAATATTTTTTCAAAAAGGGAGTTATAATAAATAAAATAAGATTTAAAAATCTTCCATTTATAATGATTCATAAAAAAGTAATTAAACCAAGTTTTAAAGAAATCATAAATAATCCACGGTCTAGAAGTGCAAGATTAAGAATTGGAGAAAAAACTTAAAATTTAAAGATAATCATGAAAATGAAAAGAAATATACAAGATATATTGAAAGGAAAATTTTTAGTAAAAAAAGATGCTTATCGTAGTTGGAATTTTATTGTTTTTATTACTGTACTATCTTTAATTAGCATTACCAGTTCACATATGATGGATAGAAAAATTAGGAAAATAACTAAAATTAGTGAAGAAATCAAGGAATTAAAATCAGAATATGCCGATATACATAGTAAATGTATGAAAATGCAATTAGCCTCTTTTATAAAAAAAAAATTGGTTAATGAATTAAACCATTTGGAATCTCCTCCATATGAATTAGTTTTAAAAGATCAAGAAGATTTGGAATCTCCTCTATATGAATTAGTTTTAGAAGATCAAGAAGATTTGGATCAAAAAATGCAAGAAAACGAATAATGAAACAAAAAAGATATATTTTTTTATATAAATCTTATTTAATTGGTTTTTTATTCATATTTATTGCCGCACTAATTATTTTAAATTTATTTTATATTCAAAATTATTCAGAAGGATATAAAAAATATGTAATAGAAAAAACGATTAGAACTAATTTAATAAAGGCCAAACGTGGAAACATTTATGCATCAGACAACAGCATTTTAGCAATGTCTGTTGTAAGATATGATATTCACATTGATTTTAGATCCATATCTGAAAAATTATTTCAAGAAAATATTTATTCTTTGTCTAATTCTTTAGATTTTTTATTTAAAAAACCCAAATTTTTTTTCTACAAAAAATTTCAATACGAAAAAAAAAGGGGAAATAGATATTTTCTATTAGCAAAAAATTTAGATTATCCACATTTTAAAATATTACGAAATTTTCCCATTTTTAATAAGGGACAAATACGAGGTGGTTTTATTGTGGAAAAAAAAATATGTAGAATACACACATTAGAAAATATTGGAAAAAGAACATTAGGATATGATGATCATAGAGGAAAAGTAGGATTAGAAGGGGCCTTCAGCAAATATTTAAAAGGAAAAGATGGCAAAAGATTAGAACAACGTATTAGTTTTAAAATATGGAAACCATTAAAATCAGAAAACGATATTAATCCAGAAGATGGAAAAGATGTTTATTCCACTATAGATATATATTTACAAGACATTGCTTATCATGCATTACTTCAAGAGTTGTCTATTTCTCAAGCAGATCATGGATGTGTGATTTTGATGGATGTCAAAAGCGGAGAAATTCCTGCTATGATCAATCTGGAGAGAACTAAAAAAAATACTTATGAAGATTTAAGAAATTTTTCAGTATGGGAAGGAAGTGAACCTGGATCCACTTTTAAAACGATGGCCATTCTTGCTGCTTTAGAAGATAAAAAAATAGATGTAGATATGATAGTAAATACTAAAGGAGGAATCATGAAATTGAGAGGAAAAAAAATTAGAGATAGTCATTATAATGGATATGTTGAAATGAATCCAAAACAAATTTTAGAATTATCTTCAAACGTGGGAGTAGCAAAAATTATTTATGAAAATTATAAAGATAATCCAGAAAAATTTATCGAACATCTACGTAAATGGAAATTGGATAAAAAAATAGGAATAGATATCCCAGGAGAAAGTATGCCTTTTATACCAAATAGAAATAGTAAACATTGGAGTAGCATTACCTTGCCATGGATGACTTTTGGATATAATATAAAATTAACACCTTTACAAATACTTACTTTTTATAATGCTATTGCAAATCAAGGAAAAATGATTAAACCCCTGTTTATTAAAGAAATAAAATATCATGGAAAAAGTATTAAAAAATATACAAAACCTATCCTAATGAATCCTTCTATAGCTCAAAAATCTTCTCTAATTGAAATTCAAAATATGTTAGCAGGAGTAGTAAAAAATGGAACCGCTAAAAAATATTATAATCCAGAGTGGCCTTATGCGGGAAAAACGGGAACTACACAGTTAAATTATTGGAAAAAGGAAAAATCCTTATCTTATAACAGTTCTTTTGTTGGATATTTTCCGGCTAAAAATCCCAAATATTCTTGTATCGTAGTTATTTCAAAACCAGAAAAAGGATATTACGGAATTGAGGTTGCAGTTCCTGTATTTGATAAAATTGCTAGATCTATTTATCCTAGAATAGGAAGAAAAATACTTTTAAAAAATAAAAAAAACAAAGAAAATTTATTAAATCAAATTATAGAATCAAAAAATTTATATAATAATAATAAATGGATCATGCCTAATGTAATATCTTTTCCTGGAAAAGAAATCATTCCTCTATTAGAAAATAAGGGATTTCACATACAATATGAAGGAATAGGAAAAGTAATTTCTCAATCTATTCTACCCGGAAAAAAATTGAGAAAAAATCAGACTATATTTCTGAAATTAGAAGAATGAAAAAACTATTAAAAAATGTACTAAAAAAAGTGCATGTATTAGAAATAATAGGAAAAAATCCTTTTAAATTTATAGAAGGAATTTCTATAGATTCCAAAATAGTACAACCCAATATGATTTTTGTTTCTATAAAAGGAAAAAAAGCAGATGGACACCAATTCATCATAGATGCTATACAAAAAGGAGCTAATACTATAATTTGTGAGAATAATTCTTTTTTTATTCATAAACATATTACCTATGTCCTTGTTCCAGATTCTGTAAAAGCTTTAGGTATTATATCATCCAATTTTTATGATCATCCTGCAAAAAAAATAAAATTAATAGGAATTACCGGGACAAATGGGAAAACATCTGTAGCTACGATACTTCATCAACTATTTTCTAAAATGGGAGAAAAAAGTATTCTTATTTCTACTATAGAAATCAAAATAATATCTAAAAAATATCCAACAACACATACCACTCCGAATATTATTGAAATTAATAAATATTTAAATATTTCGATACAAAAAGGATGCAAATATGCTTTTATGGAAGTAAGTTCACATGGGATCCATCAAAAAAGAATTGCAGGATTATTATTTCAAGGAGGAGTTTTTACCAATATTACACATGATCATTTAGATTATCATAAATCTTTTGATCATTATTTATATACTAAAAGTCTTTTTTTTGAAAATTTATCTAAAAAAGCTTTTGCATTAATTAATGCTGATGATGAAAATTCACATAAAATAATAAAAAAAACTAGAGCTAAAACCTATTATTATAGTATAAAAAAAAACGCTAATTTTAAATTTCAAATTTTGAAAGAAAATATGAATGGAAGTCAATTACTAATTGATGATCATCAAATTTTTACTCATTTAATAGGAAGATTTAATATTTATAATCTATTAGCTAGTTATGCAACAGCTATTTTATTAGGAAAAAATAAAAATGATATTCTTAAAAAAATAAAATATGTAAAACCCATAAAAGGACGTTTTGAGCAATTTATATCTAATTCAGGTATTCATATTATTGTAGATTATGCTCACAATCCATATGGATTAAAATCTATTTTAAATACTATTAAAATCATAAAAAAAAATAATGAAAAATTAATTTGTGTCATAGGTTGTGGAGGAAACAGAGATATAGAAAAACGTTCTGTAATGGGAAAAATTGTTTATGAAACATGTGATATATCTATTTTTACATCTGATAATCCTAGATATGAAGATGTAAATAAAATATTCAATGATATGAAAAATTTTAAATCATATCTAAAAAAAAAATCTATTTTCACTTTTGTGAAACGAGAAGAAGCTATTCAAACTGCAATTCAAATTGCTCAAAAAAAAGATATTATTCTAATAGCTGGAAAAGGACATGAAACTTTTCAAGAAATCAAAGGAATACATTATTTTTTTAATGATATGAAAATAACTAAAAATTTGTTAAAAATTTGCGATAAGTGAATTGATATGATGAATTATTCAACTTATACTTTTTTGATTAACATAAATCCTATTTTTTACAGAGCTATTATAACTTTTTTTTTATCGTTTTGTATAGCTTTGATATTGTATCAAATAATTATATGTTGGAATAAAAAAAATAGTATTATAGGAGAACAGATACGAGATCTGGGCCTTTTTGGTCAAAAAGAAAAAGAAGGAACACCAACGATGGGAGGTCTTGTCATTATATTTTCCACGTTAATTTCTACAATATTTTTTTCAAATTTAAATAATGTGTATGTTTTAATGTTGATCATGACTACGTTGTATATGGGATGCCTTGGATTTATAGATGATTATATTAAAATAAAACATAGTAAAAAAGGACTTGGTATAATGGGAAAAATATTTAGTCAAGTTATATTAGGAATTTTTATTGGAATCACTATGTATTTTAACACAAGTATTTCTACTATTCAAAAACAAAAAGTAGAATCAAAAAATTTTTTTTCTTTGAAAAAAGAAGAATATGGGTTTAAGACCACTATTCCCATTTTTTCTTACATATATCATAACAATGAATTTAACTATGCTTATCTTTTAAATTGGTATAATAAAAAATGGAAAAAATATACATGGATTATTTTTATTCCTATTGTTGTTGTAATTATTACGTTTATATCCAATGGATCTAATTTAACTGATGGAATAGATGGATTAACAGCAGGAATTTCTTCTATTATTTTTGCTACTTTATCTGTATTATCTATAATTTCCAGTAATAAAATATATTCATCATATTTTCATTTTATATATATTCCTCATTTAGAAGAAATTATTATATTTTCTTTTTCTTTTTTAGGATCTTTAATTAGTTTTCTTTGGTATAATACTTATCCAGCCCAAATTTTCATGGGAGATACTGGAAGTTTAACTATAGGAGGAGTTATTGCTACGTTAGCTATTATCAATAGAAAAGAATTAACATTGCCTATTTTGTGTGGAATTTTTTTTATAGAAAATATTTCTGTTATCATACAAGTATTGTATTTTAGATATTCTAAAAAAAAATATGGTATAGGAAAAAGAATTTTTCTTATGTCTCCTTTACATCATCATTTTCAAAAACTAGGATATCATGAAAATAAAATTTTCAATCGTTTTATTATTATACAAATGATGCTCTCTATGTTAGTATTTATTTTATTAATTATATAAAAATAAAAAAATAATGAAAAAAGAATTTATAATTGTATTAGGAGGAGGAGAAAGTGGAGTAGGAGCCGCTTTATTAGCTAAAAAAAATGGATTAAAAATATTTTTATCGGATTCTGGAATTATTCTTAGTAAATACAAAAAAATTTTAATAAAAAATAAAATTCTTTTTGAAGAAAAAGGACATACAGAGAATATAATTAAAAATGCAATTAAAGTGATAAAAAGTCCTGGAATTGATAGAAATCATTCATTGATCAAAAAAATCAATTTTTTGGGAATTCCTATACAATCCGAATTAGAATTCGGTAAAAATTATGTCAATAACTCTTATATCATTGGAATTACAGGAAGTAACGGAAAAACAACAACCTGTTCCATTATTTATCAAATACTTAAAAAAAAAGGAATAAATGTAGGAATAGCAGGAAATATTGGACATAGTTTTTCTAAAAAAGTCATAAAAAAAAAGATGTTTATATATTAGAAATGAGTAGTTTTCAACTAGATGATTGTTTTAATTTTCGTTCAAATATTGCAGTATTATTAAATATAACAAGAGATCATTTAGATAGATATAATAATATTGAAAATTACATTGATTCTAAATTTAGAATAGCAACTTTTCAAAAAAAAGAAGATATTTTCATTTATAATCATGACGATCCAATTATAAGAGAAGGGTTAAAAAAATATTCCATTATTTCTCATTGTATTCCTTTTTCTATAAAAGAAGAATTACATGTAGGTGCTTATATAAAAGATAACAAAATATTTTTTAGAAATAAAAAAAATCAAGAAATATTTTTTATAAATGTAAAAGATATTTCTTTAATAGGAGATCATAATATTTACAATATTATGGCTTCATTAATTATATCAGAAATATTCAATATAAAAAAAGAATTAATAAGATCCATACTATCAAAATTGAAATCTATAGAACATCGTATAGAAAAAATACAAAATATAAATGGAGTACAATTTATTAATGATTCTAAAGCCACTAATGTCAATGCCGTTTTTTATGCCCTAAAAAGTATCAATGCTCCTATTATATGGATAACAGGAGGAGAAGATAAAGGAAATAATTATATAGAATTAATTCCTTTGGTTAAAAAAAAAGTGAAGGCTATAATTTGTTTGGGTAAAAATAATGAAAAAATTATAAATTTTTTTAAAAATATCATTGACATTGTTTTGGAAACAAAAAATATGAAAACAGCTGTTTATATGGCCTACATATTATCTTCTCATGGAGATAACGTTTTATTATCTCCTGCTTGTTCTAGTTTTGATCTTTTTAAAGATTATAAAGAAAGAGGAAATAAATTTAAACAAGAAGTAAGAAAATTAATTTATGAAAATTTATGAAAAAGTAGATCTGTTTTTAATTTTTAATAAATATATCAAAGGAGATAGATATTTATGGGCTTTCATATCTTTGTTGGCTATATTTTCATTTTTGCCAGTTTATTCTGCTAGTACAAACTTAGTTACTACATATGGAGGAACAAATACTGTATTTGGTTATTTATTAAAACATGCTCTTTTTTTGTTAGTTGGATTTTGTATCCTTTTTTTGACTCAATTTATAGACTATAAATATTTTTACCGTATGTCTATTCTTTCCATGCCTATCGTATTCATTTTATTAATTTTTACGATGACTCAAAGAAAAGAATTAGACGGAGTAAACGCTTCTCGTTGGTTACATATTCCTATTATAAATGTTTCTTTTCAAACTTCCAGTATTGCTGGGTTAGTTCTTTTCATTTATTGTGCCAGATACTTAGCTCAACAAAAGAAAAAACGAATAAACTTTATAAATTCGTTTTTCCCTTTGTTATTTCCAATATTTTTTATCATTGGTATGATTTTTCCTGCTAATGGCTCTACTGCTGCTATTGTTTTTCTATCCGTTTTAATCCTCCTTTTTATAGGAGGATATCCATTCACTAGTATTGTAGGAGTTTTTTTAATGGGTATTTTATTTGCAGGAATATATATTTATTCTGTAATTCAATGGGGAAATCCTATGAATAGAGTTTATACATGGAAAAGTCGTATAGAAAAATTTTTGGATCATGAATCTGAAGAAAGTTATCAAATGAAACAATCTAAAACAGCTATTGTTTTAGGAAATAAATTTGGTCGTGGTCCGGGTAAAAGTGTTTTAAAGGCTTTTTTACCACAATCTTCTTCAGATTTTATTTATGCTATTATAATAGAAGAATATGGATCTATTGGAGGTATAATACTTTTATTTATATATATATTAATTTTAATGAGAATTATGATAATAGCTACAAAAGTACAAAATTATTTTTGTTCTTTGTTGGTATTAGCTGTTGGGTTTCCTATTATCAATCAAGCTCTTATTAATATGGGAATAGCTGTTGGCTTATTTCCAGTTACAGGACAAACTTTGCCGCTGATTAGTGCTGGAGGGACTTCTATGTGGGTGACTTTTTTTAGTTTTGGAATCATATTAAGTGTCAGTAGACTTATTTATGAAAATTCGACAGACAC
This sequence comes from Blattabacterium sp. DPU, assembly GCF_011290385.1. NCBI lineage: Bacteria > Pseudomonadati > Bacteroidota > Flavobacteriia > Flavobacteriales > Blattabacteriaceae > Blattabacterium > Blattabacterium sp. DPU. The sequence continues at coordinate 446,038 of NZ_CP049785.1, read as the reverse complement.
TACTAAAATTATAACAGATCATGAATCATAGACCTAAAATAATTATTGGAAGTGGAGGAACCGGAGGACACATATACCCGGGGATAGCTATTGCTAATGAACTTAAAAAAAAAATTCCAGAAACCAATATTTTGTTTATTGGATCTAAAAATCATATGGAAATGAAAGAAATTCCTAGATTGGGGTATTCTATGGAGAAAATTTATATTTCAGGTGGAATAGATAAATTTTTTTCTATATCAGGTTTCATTGTCTTCATACAACTAATATATAGCTTATTTTTGGCAAATAAAATTATTAAAAGATTCTCTCCAGATATAGTTATTGGAACAGGTGGATTTGTTAGTTTTCCTACTTTATATGCTGCAAAAAAAAATAAAATACCTATTCTAATTCAAGAACAAAATTCTTTGCCTGGATTGACCAATAGAATATTTTCTCGTTACGCAAATAAGATATGCATTGCTTATGAACAAGCGAAAAAATATTTTCCAAAAGAAAAAACAATTATAACTGGAAATCCAGTAAGATCTGAAATATTGAAATTACCTGGTAGAGAAAAAGCTTGTATTCATTTAGGATTAAAAAAAACAAAACCTATTATTTTATCTATAGGAGGGAGTCAAGGGTCCAATAGTATGAATAATGCTTGGATAAAAGGATTAAAAAAGTTAATTGAATTGGATATGCAACTTATTTGGCAAGTCGGAAGATTAGATATTCATAAAATTATGAAAAATGAAATGTCTTATCATTCTAATATTATTTTCATGGAATTTATTGAAGATATCCCAACATGTTATGCTGCTGCAGATATCATTGTTTCTAGAGCTGGGGCATTAACTATATCAGAAATATGTTTAATAGGAAAACCATATATATTGATTCCTTTTCCTGGATCTTCAAATGATCATCAAAATAAAAATGCTAAAATATTAGAGGAAAAACAAGCTGCTTTAATTATAAAAAATGAGGAAATAGATAAAAAATTAGTGAATTATGTTATACAATTAGTGAATGATTTCAACATGAGAAAAAAAATGAGTAGAAATATATTAAAATTAGGAAAACCTAAAGCAACAAACGATATTGTAAATGAGATATTACAAATTATTTCATGAATGAATTTAAACAAAATTGATTATTTTTATTTTATAGGAATAGGAGGAATAGGAATGAGTTCCATCGCCAGATATTTTCATACTATGGGTAAAACTGTTCATGGACATGATCAAAATAAAACTTTTTTAACAAAAGAATTAGAAAAAGAAGGAATATCTATCAATTATCATGATAGTATAGAAATATTACCAAAATGGGTATTATCCAAACAATGTTTGATTGTGTATACTCCAGCTATTCCACGTCAACATAAACAATGGATATATTTGAAAAAATATGGAAAAAATATAAAAAAACGTTCTCAAGTATTGGCTTTAATTACAGAAAATGATATTTGTATAGCTATAGGAGGAACACATGGGAAAACAACCACTTGTACCTTGTTAGGCCACATTTTATATAGTGTTGGAATGAATATTACTGCTTTTTTAGGAGGAATATCTGAAAATTATCAATCGAATTTAATATTGAATAATGTTTTTAGTGAAAAAAAAATTTTCTTGGTAGAAGCTGATGAATTTGATCATTCTTTTTTATATTTATCTCCTAATATAGCATGCATAACGTCTTTAGACCAAGATCATGTAGATACTTATCCCAGAAAAGAATCCTTAAAAGAGGCATATATCGTTTTTTCAAATAGAATAAAAAAACCATATAAAAAAATATTTCTTTGTCAAGAAGAATCTTTTATCTCCAATAATGCTATATATTATTCCGTAATAAAAAAAGGAAATTATTATTCTAATCATCTTTATATAAAAGAAAATAAATGGTATTTTGATTTTCATACTCCTACAGAAACATGGGAATCTTTACCTTTGCCTATTCCAGGTAAACATAATTTAAAAAATATTACTGCAGCATTAGCTATATCTGACTATCTAAAAATTCCTAAAGAAAAAATTATAAAAGCTTTATTTTTATTTAAAGGAATAAAAAGAAGATATTCCATTCATTATCAATCTTCTAAAAAAATATATATAGACGATTATGCTCATCATCCCACGGAAATTAATGCATTTATTGATACTGTAAGAGAATGTTTTCCAAATAAAAAGATATTGGGTATTTTTCAACCTCATTTATTTAGTAGAACTAAATTTTTTGAGAAATCTTTTGCAAAAAGTTTAGAACATCTTGATATTTTAATTTTACTAGATATCTATCCAGCTAGAGAATTTCCTATAAATGGAATTAATTCCAATAATTTGTTAAAAAAAATAAGAATGAGTTATAAAGAAACATCTACTATATCCAAAGTTTTAGAAAAAATTGAAAAAAAACACTTTGATATTATTTTGACAATGGGAGCAGGAGATATAGATACCTTAATTATTCCTATAAAAGAATGGTTGTATAAACGATATGGATAAATAAATGAAAAATAATACAACATTCTTTATCATTATTTTAATATATATAGCTTGTATGATATCGCTTTTTTGTTTTTCTCAAAAAACACATAAAAATAGAACTTTAAAAAAAGTTCATATTGTCATTGATCCTTTGTCTCAAAATCATTTTTTAAATGATGAAATTATTAAAAATATTCTATTTTCTAAAACAGAAAAAATTGACAAAAAAATCGATCAATTATGTATATTGAGAATGGAAAAAAAATTAAATAATTACCCTTTTATAAAAAAATCTGAAGTGTTTCTTAGTGTTAATGGGATTCTTAATATTAAAATTTGGCAAAAAGAGCCCATATTAAGAATAAAAAATGGAAACAAAGAATATTATCTTACTAAAGATGCAGAAAATTTAGAACTTTCTTCTTTTTATTCATCAAAAGTTATTTTAGCAAAAGGACCTTTTTCAATAAAAGAAAAAAAATATTTAACGAATTTAGTACAATACATAAACTCGGATGAGTTATTAAAAAATCAAATTATTAGTATCAAAAAGAATAAAAAAAATTCATTTGTTTTAATTCCAAAAATAGGGAATCATCATATTATATTAGGGAATATAAAGGATTTTAAAAATAAATTGAATAAATTAAAAGCATTTTATAAGCAGTACCTAAATAAAATAGATATCAATCAGTACAGAAGTATTGATTTACAATATAAAGACCAAGTAGTCGCAAAAAAAAGATAAGTCTATGGAATATCAAGATATAGCTATAGGTCTTGATGTGGGAACCACGAAGATTGTAGCTATGGTAGGAAGGAGAAATGAATATAATAAAATTGAGATCTTAGGCATAGGTAGATCTAAAAGTGTGGGTGTACATAGAGGAGTTGTAAATAATATAACTCAAACAATTGAAGCTATTCGTGAAGCAGTATCCGAAGCAGAACATAGTTCTGGTTTAAAAATAAAAGAAGTTATTGTTGGAATAGCAGGACAACATATTAGAAGTCTACAACATAATGATTATATTACTAGATTAGATTTTGAAAATGTCATCAGTCAAAAAGATATACAAAAATTAATAGATCAAGTTCATAAACTGGTCATGCAACCAGGAGAAGAAATTATTCATGTTCTTCCACAAGAATATAAAGTTGATAGTCAAGTAGAAATAGTAGAACCTATAGGAATGTATGGAAGTCGTTTAGAAGCAAATTTTCATGTAGTAGTAGGACAAATTTCTTCAATTCGAAATATTGGAAGATGTGTAAAAGCTGCAGGATTGAATTTATCTGGAATGACCTTAGAACCTTTAGCTTCTGCTGAAGCTGTATTAAGTACCGAAGAGAGAGAAGCTGGTGTTGCTTTAGTGGATATAGGAGGAGGAACAACGGATATTGCTATATTTAAAGATAACATAATTCGTCATACTGCTGTGATTCCTTTTGGAGGAAATGTTATAACTGAAAATATAAAAACAGATTGTTTAATTATTGAACGGCAAGCAGAATTACTAAAAATAAAATTTGGATCTGCATGGCCAGGAGAAAATAAGGAGACAGAAATTGTTTGCATTCCCGGATTAAGAGGTCGTGACCCTAAAGAAATTTCTTTAAAACATCTTTCACAAATTATTCATATACGAGTATGTGAAATATTAGAACAAGTGAATGTAGAAATCAAAAATTATGGAAATGAAGAACATAAAAAAAGACTTATTGCAGGACTAGTGATGACAGGTGGAGGATCTCAACTGAAACATATTCGTCCATTGACAGAATATATTACTGGAATGGACGTTCGTATAGGTTATTCTAATGAACACATTGCTGGAGGAGAAAACGGTATTATAAGTAATCCAGAATATGCTACATCCATAGGATTAGTAATTAAAGGATTAGATGATAAAAAAAAATATTGTTGTACAACAACTGCAGGTATGGTACATGGACAGGATGAAAATTCTGAGTTGATTTCTACAAAATTTTATAATAAAAGTCGTAGATTAAATTATGAAGAGGATAAAAAGAAAAAAAATAAAACAAAATCAAAATCTTTTCTTGAAATTTGGGCAGATAAGTTCCGGCAAATATTGAATGATACAGAATAATAAATCATGAAATGAAAAAAAAAGATTTTATATCAAAAAAAGAAAACCCTCAATTGGAATTAACGAAAAAAAATCGTTCAGCTTCCATAAAAGTAATTGGAGTAGGAGGAGGAGGAAGTAATGCTTTAAGTCATATGTTTGAACAAGGAATTAATGGAGTAGATTTTATAGCGTGTAATACAGATGCACAAGCATTAAATAATAATCCAGTTCCTATAAAAATTCAATTAGGAGCATCTATAACAGAAGGACTTGGTGCTGGAGCCGATCCTGAAGTAGGAGAAAAAGCGGCATTAGAAAGTTTGGATGAAATAAAAAGTATTTTAGATTCTAATACGAAAATGACTTTTATTACAGCAGGAATGGGTGGAGGAACAGGAACTGGAGCCGCTCCAATTATTGCAGGAATTTCTAAAGAAAAAGGCATTCTTACTGTAGGGATTGTTACAATTCCATTTCATTTTGAAGGAAAAATGAGATTACAACAAGCTCAAAAAGGAATAGAAGCATTAAGAAAAAATGTGGATTCTCTTATTGTCATTAACAATGATAAATTGAGAGAATTATATGGAAATCTAGGATTTAAAGCAGGTTTTGCCAAAGCGGATGAAGTTTTAACTACTGCAGCTAAAGGCATTGCAGAAGTTATTACTCATCATTATAAACAAAATATAGATTTAAGAGATACAAGAACAGTTCTAAAAGAAAGTGGAACGGCTGTTATGGGATCTGCTATTGCTGTTGGAGAAAATAGAGCAAAAGAAGCGGTTGTTCAAGCTTTAGATTCTCCATTATTGAATGATAATAAAATTACGGGAGCTAAAAATGTGCTTCTTCTTATTGTTTCAGGAAAAATAGAAATTACTATAGATGAAATAGGAATTATCAGTGATTATATACAAACTGAAGCAGGAAATAATGCTAACATTATTATGGGGTTAGGTGAGGACGAAAATTTTGAAGAAAGTATTTCAGTCACTATAGTAGCTACGGGGTTTCCTACGGAAATACAGCGAGCTATTAATCACGAAGAAAAAAAAATATTTCATAGGTTAGAAGAACCTTATGAACAAAAATTAAATAAAATAGAAGAAATCCATTCTTATTCTAAACGGATTGATCCTTATTTTTCAAGAAATTATTCAAAATCAAATCAAAAATCTTTTTATAAAAATAAAAAAGAGGATTTTTCATCAAAACAAAAACAAAATATTTTTGATAAATCTATAAATCCAAATTTTTTTATAGAAAAAAAACATAGAAAATATATGCTAGAAGATAGTTTTGATCTTCCTATTTCATATAATGAAAATGAAGAAATATTAAAAAATCGTATTCGTAAAAAAGAAAACAATACAAATCAATAGTTCCATTAATGTTTCCTAATATCCCCAAAGGAACCAGAGATTTCTCCTCCATTGAGATGAGTCAACGAAATTATTTAATTCAAACAATTCGAAAACAATTTGAACTTTTTGGTTTTAATTCTATAGAAACTCCTTCTATTGAAAATATTTCTACTCTTGTTGGAAAATATGGAGAAGAAGGAGATTTATTAATGTTCAAATTATTCCATTCAGGTAATTTTTTAGAAAAAATTTTAGATTTTTTAAAAAAAATTGATAATGATAAAAAAACGGTTAATGTAAAATATTTTACTGAATATATGTCTAATAAAGCTCTGAGATATGATTTAACGGTTCCTTTTGTTCGTTATGTAGCAATGCATAAAAATGAAATCGTTTTTCCTTTTAAAAGATATCAAATACAACCTGTATGGCGTGCAGATAATCCTCAAAAAGGAAGATTTAGAGAATTTTATCAATGTGATGCAGATATAATGTCTTTATCTTTTTCTTTATGGGAAGAAATAGAATTAATTCAACTTTGTGATGAAATTTTCACTAAATTAAATTTTCCAATTGTTATATATATTAATCATAGAGATATACTAGAGGGACTTTTTGAAATGTCTGGAATAGAAAATAATTTATGGAAAGATTTTACGACATCTTTAGATAAATGGAATAAAATTGGACGAGATTTAGTGAAAAAAGAAATGCTCAATAAAGGAATTTCATCCCAATCATTTGATAAAGTAGCATATTTTTTTGATATGGAAGAAAATTTTTCTAAAAAAGAACAATATTTAACTGTAGCTTTACAAAATTCTGAAAAAGGAACAAAAGGTATACGAGATTTAAGTTTTATTTATCATAATATAAAAAATATTTCTTTACAAAAAACAAAATTGGAATGGAGTCTTTCTTTAGCCAGAGGAATGAATTATTATACAGGAACAATATTAGAAATAGTTCCATTCAACAATAGAAGTTTCATTTCTATTGGAGGAGGAGGGAGATATAATCAATTATCTAATTTATTTGGAATGAACAATACTTATGGAATAGGAATTTCTTTAGGATTGGACCGAATTTATTTGGCAATGGAACAAGAAAATTTGTTACATCCAATTTCTAGTTATCCTTCAAAAGTTTTATTTATTAACTTTGGAAATGAAGAAGTTTTATATGCATACAAAATAATCAAATTATTTAGGAAAAAAGGAATTTCTACTCAATTATATCCTAATACGGATAAAATAGGAAAACAATTTAAATATGCTAGCAAAAACAATATTCCATTTGTTATTAGTATAGGAAAAAATGAAATTAATAAAAATAAAATCAGAATGAAAAATCTTCGAAAAAACACAGAAAAAGAATACAATGACATTAATGATATTGTAAATCAATTAATGAAAAAATTATGATAAAATTTGATTGAGTGCTTTTTTATGCCAAATAAAAAATCCAATTATAGCCAATAAGACAAGAATAATAAATAAAAATCCTGTCAATACAAACCCCTTAAAAAAATAAAGAGGAATAGAAATTCCATTTCCTACCATCCAAAATATCCAATTTTCTACTTTTTTCATAGACATCTGATACATGCCAGAAAAATATATCCCCGTTGTCAGTATATCTATCCAATCATAATGAGATTGAAGTTTTCCATAAAAAAAATAAATCATCATACTGAAAATACAAGTAAGTAGAAATAAAATCAAGGTATAAAAATAATCTTTTTTATTACAAAAAGTAATAGGTATTTTTCGATTCTTTTTGTCCTTTTTATACATCCATGTATACCATCCATAAAAACTCATTAACGTGTAATACAAGTTAATAATAAAATCTCCATAAAGAGAAATTTCAAAAGTTAAATAACTATATATAATAGTACTAACTATTCCTATTGGATATACCCATACATTATTTTTTTGAGCACAAAAAACACTAAATATTGTAAATGTTACAGCTGTTAATTCTAAAATTACATGAAAATAATTATTATAATAATAGGGATATAAAAGGATATCTATTATCCATATCATATTTATTGATTTATTTATCTATCTATATATCTACTATATATCTATAACATAAACTAAGTAATATTCTTCTATCTTTCTATAGAAAGCAGAAAACCGTTTGCTATAAGAATTTTTTATGATCCAGCATGATATACAAGAATCCTTTTTAAGGCAAAAAGGAGAAACTTTATAATGATCTAAAAAACTATAAAAAATTCCTCCTTCTAGTTTATATAAACTTTCTTTAATTCCCCATATAATATGTAAGTAATCTTCTTCATAATTCGGAGGAATAAAAATAGATTCATCATCTCTAATAAATTTTTTTTTTATTTTCACTATTTTTTTATCTTTTCGTAATTTTTCTATATCTATTCCTATATGATAAGAACTTATAGCTATAGCTATTTTTTCAAAAGAATGACTTAAAGAAATATGTTTTCCTTCAGGAAGAAGAAAGGGTTTTCTTTTTTCATTATAAAAAATATTCATTTTTATACCTATATATTTCAAAGCATAACGAATTCCTAAAAATTCTCTTTTTCGTTTTTCTGATAATGATAAAAAAAACACTTTTTCTTCATATGACAGAAAAAGTTTTTTTAAAAACATAGTTTCTAAAAAATGTTTCCATTTGAAAACGATGATCATCGTATGAAATTTATAGGGATCGAAATTCATTCTATTTTAGAATTTTTTTAAATCTAGCCATTTTTTTTGTACTATTGTGAATATTATATGTTGTGATATATGTATGAAAAAAAAATAGAAAAAGCGTTAGAAAATGTTATTATTGACAATAAAAATATTATTGAATCTGGTTGGATAAAAAAAATAGATTTTTCTAAAAATAAAATCAAAATCTATTTGTGTTTATCTAATCCTGCTATGCATATAAAAAATAAACTCATAAAAGAGATTACTCATTCTATAAAAAATCAAAATATTTTAGATACAATATGTATAAAAATAGAAATAAAATCAGATAGAAAAATAAAACCTGTTAAAAATATAATAGCTATAGCTTCTGGAAAAGGAGGAGTAGGAAAATCCACAATAGCAACAAATATAGCGGTTACTTTAGTTCAAATGGGTTTTCATGTTGGATTATTAGATGCGGATATTTATGGGCCTTCTATTCCATTAATGTTTAATATTAAAGAGGAATCTATAAAACTACAACATAAAAATGGAATAATGAATCCTATTACTAGTTATGGAGTTAAAATTCTGTCTATAGGTTTTTTTTCAAAATATGGACAAGCGATTGTTTGGAGAGGGCCCATGGTAACTAAAGTTTTGAGACAGTTTTTGCATGAAACTAATTGGGGAGAATTAGATTTTTTAATTGTAGATTTACCTCCAGGAACAGGCGATATTCATTTATCTCTTTTACAAGAAATACCATTAAAAGGAATTGTTATGGTAAGTACATCTCAAAAAATAGCCTTATCGGATGTGAATCGGTCTGTAGGAATGTTTCGGATTAAATCTATTTGTGTTCCTATACTTGGAATTATAGAAAATATGTCTTATGTTTTTTCAAAAAAAACTCAAGAAAAATGTTTTTTTTTTGGAAAAAATGGAGTTAAAAATTTTTCAAAAGAAATGAATCTTTTTTTTATGGGAGAAATCCCCATGTTACAAACAATACGAGAATATTCAGATTTAGGAATTCCTGTTGTTTTAAAAAACGAGTATATTAGAAATATATTTCTAGAAATTACAAAAAATATGATCAATCAATTGTAAATATTATTTTATAAACAAAGTTTTATAAATTCTTTTATTATTAATATTAGTAGAGATATGTTTTTTTTTGTTTCTTTATTAGAATCGGAATAATGTACATTATTAGATGGTTTATATAATCCCATTCCCATAATAATGGATATAGCGAACACTCGTAAATTAATACATCTAGCTGTTATTACATCTGTTACTATATTCATTCCTACACTATCTCCACCCATAGATCGTATCATAGCATATTCTGCTGAGGTCTTATAATTAGGATAAGGATAAGCAACATATACTCCTTTTTGAATAATGATATTATGATTCATCGCAATATTTTCTGCAATTTCTATCATTTTTTTATCATATGGTTCTGTAATTTCGAAGAATCTATTTTTAATAAATTCTTTTATATTAGGACTTTCCGGATAAAAATTAATATGATCCTTAATTAACATTACATCTCCCATTTTGTAGTTTGGATTTACTCCACCAGAAATATTAATCAATATTAATTTGTCTATTCCTATATTTTTACACAAAATAATAGGAAAATTATGGGTTCTTTTTTCTTCATAAAAAGGTTCTATTAAAAAAACCACGTTTTTATCTTCTATTTTGCCAAATAAAAATTTTCCATATAAATTTTTTTTTGAAAAAAGGGGGATTTCTTCATAAAAAATACATGTAGGATTTTTAATCTCCTCTATCAGTTTATCGAATTGACTTCCTAATAATAAAATTCCAAAATCAGGTTTTTCTTTAATTTTATTTTGTATGTATTGTTTCGATTTTTCTAAAGTCATAGTCATTGACATAAATTCAAGTTTTTCTTAAAAAGGTAAATTGTTTCATGATTTATTTTTATCATTTTATTCATTTTGATTTATTGTATGACATTAACTTCTCTTGATAAAGAAATCCCAAACTTTTTTTTTATGTTTTTCTTTATTTGTTCTGAAAAAGAATATATTTCCATTCCAGTAGCTTTTCCATAGTTTACTAAAATGATAGGTTTTCTTTTATATATTCCCACATTTCCAATTTTTTTTCCTTTCCATCCTATATTTTCTATTAATGAATTAGTAGATAATTTTATTTCGTGATTAGAAATACTATAACCTGTAATATCGGGATATTTATGTTTTAGTTTTTTAAAGTATAAGATTTCTACTATAGGATTTATAAAAAAACTACCAGCATTTCCAATTTTTTTGGGATTTGGAAGTTTTTTTTGTCTAATATTAAAAATTGCCTGACTTAAATCGTTAAGAGTAGGTATTTTTATTTTCATGTTTTCTAATTCTTTTTGAATTTCCACATAAGATGTATTTAATTGTTTATATTTCTTATTTAAAAGAAAATAAACAGATAAAATAATAAATTTGTTTCTATAATGAGGAAGCTTAAAAAGAGAATAACGATATGTCAATTGACATTCTTCACGTGTAAATTCTATGATTTTTCTATGATTTATTTCATATACTTGTACTTTTATCAAAGTATCTTTTACTTCTGCTCCATATGCTCCAATATTTTGAATGGGAGCTGCTCCAACTGTACCTGGAATCGATGATAAGTTTTCTAATCCACTAAATCCTTTTTTTATCGTCCAATTTACAAATTCATTCCAATTTTCTCCAGCATATGCTTGAACAATGACTTTAGAATCATTTTCTTTGATTATTTTCTTTCCTTTTATTCCTATTTTCATCACTAATCCCGGATAATAGTTTTTTAAAAAAAGAATATTACTTCCATTTCCTAAAAAAAGTTTCGAAATGTATGGATATATGTCAAAAATTTTTATAATTTCTTCTATATTTTTCACTTCTACAAAATAACGAGCATAAACATTTATTCCAAATGTATTAAATTTTTTTAGAGAAAAATTTTTTTTAATGAACATGTGAAAAATATTTCATAAATACATAAATACAATTTTGTACGTAAATATTGTATGATTAAATTTATCTATAGTAAAAAAATATTATTTATGAAAAAAGGAGGAAATTTTTTTTGGGGAGTCTTTTTCGGAACTATGGCAGGATTAATATTGGGAATGATATTAACTCCAAAAAAAGAGGAAAAAATAAAAAATATATTAGAAAAAAAAACAGAAAAACTAAGAGATAACTTACAGGAAATTGGTAAAAAAATTGGGGAAAAAGTTCATAAAATTAAATCAAATTTTGAATCTAAATGGAAAAAAAATAAGATAGATAAAATGGATCAAGTAGAACAAGTAGAAGATGAATTAGGAACTTAAAACTTAATAAGTTTTTTTTTGAAAGTTTTCAAATGTTCATTTTCATTAAAAATTTTATCCATAAGAAATGGTGTATTTTTAAAAATGAGGTCATTCAAATGTTAATTTCTATTATAACAGAGATTTTTTTGATTTTTTTATTATTGATATTTTGCATTGTTATTTTATTTTTAATAAGTCTTTCTTTGTGTTTTTTTCTTTCTTTTTATTTTGGAAATTATGTTATAGGATTTGGAATTATTACTATTTTGTATTTTTTAATTTTTTTTATCATATTTTATTTTGGTAAATATATGACACGATTTTTAATAAAAAATTTATTAAATAAATATTTTATTAAAATTTTTGATGGCAAAAAATAGTTTTGTATGAAAAAATTAGAAATTGTTTATGGAATACATCCATTGATAGAAGCGATTATAGCTAAAAGAACTATTAGAACACTTTTTTTTCAAAAAGGATTGAGACAAGTATCGAATGCTTACAAAAAATTAATACATCTTTCCAATAAAGAACATATTCCAATTCAAACCGTTTCGAAACAAAAATTTTATCAATTAAGAAATAAAAATCATCAAGGAGTTTTTGCAATTATTTATCCTATAGAAACTTATCATATAGAAGATTTGCTTCCCATATTTTATGAAAAAGGAAAAAATCCACTATTAATCATTTTAGATCGAATAACAGATGTCAGAAATTTTGGATCTATAATACGTACGTCTGCATGTGCAGGAGTAGACGCTATCATTATTCCAAAAAAAGATACAGCTATGATTGGATCTGATTCAATAAAAACTTCTTCAGGTGCTTTATTTAAAGTTCCTATATGTCAAGAAAAAAATATATTGAATACGATAGAATTTTTGAAAAATTCTGGATTAAAAATCGTTTCTGCGACAGAAAAATCCAATATATATTGGTACAATATTGATTTTTCAGGTCCAGTTGCTTTAATCCTAGGAAATGAAGAAAAAGGAGTTTCTTCAAAATATTTAACAATTTCCTACGAAAAAGTAGGAATTCCAGTAATTAAAGGAATTTCATCTTTAAATGTTTCTGTAGCTTGTGGCATTATTTTATATGAAATTTACAGACAAAGAAAATATCAATCTAAAATTCACTTTTGAATTGTTTTAAAAAACGAATATCATTATCAAAATAAATTCTAATATCTTTCATTTTGTAAATGATTAAAGCTAAACGTTCAATTCCCAATCCAAAAGCAAATCCAGAATAAATTTCTGCATCAATATTTACATTTTTAAAAACTTGGGGGTCTACCATTCCACAACCCATAATTTCTATCCATTCATTATTACAATAAATATCTACTTCCGCACTAGGCTCTGTGAATGGAAAATAAGAAGGACGAAATCTAATTTTCGCTTTTCCAAAAAGAGAAGTGATTAAATAATGAATCGTTTGTTTTAAATTGGAAAAAGAAACTTTTTTGTCAATATAAAACCCTTCCGCTTGATGAAACATGAAATTGGAACGTGATGAAATTGTTTCATTTCTATATACTTTTCCGATAGATAATATACGAAAAGGGGGTTTATGTTTTTTCATATACCGTATTTGCACAGAAGAAGTATGTGTACGCAACAAAATATCTGGATTTTTGCACAAAAAAAATGTATCTTGCATATCTCTAGATGGATGAAATATAGGAATGTTTAAAGCTGTAAAATTATGCCAATCGTCTTCTATTTCAGGTCCATCTACATAAGTAAATCCAATTTTCATAAAAAGATCTATGATTCTATTATTTAGAATAGACAGGGGATGTCTAGATCCAATTTCTACCGATTTTCCAGGTATAGTAGGATCAAATTTAGCGTCTTTATCATTTTTATGATCATCATTTTTGTATTTGTAATGAAAAATATTTATTTTATTTTGAGTTTCTTTTTTTAATTCATTAATAATTTTTCCGAAAATTTTTCTTTTATGTATATGAATTTTACTTAATTCTTTAAATAATATTGTAATAATTCCTTTTTTTTTACCTAAAAATTTAATTCTAAATGTTTCTAAATCATCATATGTTTTAATGTGAAAACATTTTATTTCTTTTTTAATTTTTTCTATTTTTTTATCCATATTTATTCAATAATATTTTCGTCATTCATATAACGAATAATAGCTTTTTGAATTAAAAATAATTGTTCTTTATGATTAAAAGGAATCTTATTTTTCAATATATAATGAGGCCATCCTTCCTTATCTCTTCCAATAAATAAATAATAACCAAATGGCTCTAATATTCTACATATTGCAATATGTAGAATATTGATTTTATCTTCTTTATTGAAAATTTGATTTTTTCCTTTTCCTAATTCTTGAATTCCTATTAGGTAAATAATTCCAATTATATCAATTTTTCCTTCTATAGAAAAATTATTTTGTATATATGATATGACTTTATTCCAATTGATATAAAATTGTTGCATAAATTTTTTTCCATTTTATTTAAAAATAAACAATTATGTTAGATATAATCATTATAATTATAGTTTTATATGGTGGATATCATGGATATAAAAAAGGATTAATTTCTCAATTATTCATGTTTATGATATTTCTTATGTTTATTTTCAAAGGTTTTTATGTTTTTTATTTCGTAAAAGGAATATTAAAAGAAATCAATATAGTAAGCAAAAAATTATTGATAATGTATTCTATAATAATTTCGCTTTTTTCTATTATTTTTATAGCTTTTATAATTAAAAAAATCATAGAATTCATCATGATCATCACATGGATAAAACCTATAGATAGATTAGGTGGTGGGATATTAGGTATGATTAAATATTTTTTTTATTTTTCAATATGTATTTTTTTACTAAAAGAAGCAAATAACAAAATAGATCTCTTTCCTTATGATTTTTTTCAAAATTCCTTTGAAAAAAAATTTCAATTTTTTTTCCCTAAAAAAGAATCTTTATTAAACAAATTGAAAGAATTATATTTTAAATTTTATGAATTTTAAAGAAAAAATTTTTTCCATATTATCAAATAAAGAATTTGATAATTTAACATGGAATATATTTCATGATCAAATAAAAAATAACATAACTTATAAAAATTATCTTCAATTTTTAGAAATAAATCCATTTGAAATAAAAAATATTTCTGAAATTCCTTTTTTGCCTATTTCCTTTTTTAAAACACATCGTATTTTTAGTAGTAGAACAACAGATGATTACGATATCATTTTTACTAGCAGTGGAACTACTGGAATAAAAAGTAAACATTAT
This sequence comes from Blattabacterium sp. DPU, assembly GCF_011290385.1. Lineage (NCBI taxonomy): Bacteria > Pseudomonadati > Bacteroidota > Flavobacteriia > Flavobacteriales > Blattabacteriaceae > Blattabacterium > Blattabacterium sp. DPU. Next base: position 430,796 of record NZ_CP049785.1, on the reverse strand, counting down.
GTAAAAAATTTGAATATTTATATTGATAGTATTCGAAATAGTTTTGAATTTTTCTATGGTCCCATAGAAAAATTTAAGTTTTTAGGATTTATTCCTACAAATCGAAAAGATTCTTCTTTAATTTATATGATAAAATATTTGATACAACAAACCCATAAAAATGGAAGTCATTTTATTCCTTATCATAATTATAAAGATATCTTTTCGAATCAAAATGATAAAAATATTTTCATTTTTGGACTTAGTTTTTTTCTATTGGATTTTATAGAAAAAAATAATCATTTGCAACAAAATATGCAAAAAAATGAATCTAAAAACAAGGTGATAATTATGGAAACAGGAGGAATGAAAGGGAAAAGGAAAGAAATTATTAGAGAAGAATTACACGATATTTTAAAAAAATTTTTTTGTGTAAAGGAAATCCATTCTGAATATGGAATGACAGAATTGCTTTCTCAAGCATATGCAAAAAAAAACGGAAAATTTCAATGTCCTCCTTGGATGAAAGTATATATCAGAGATCCTGAAGATCCTTTTATACATATCAATAACAATAAAATAGGAGGAATTGATATTATTGATTTATCAAATTATTTATCTTGCCCTTTTATTTCTACAGAAGATTTAGGAAAAAAAATTAATGATAATGAATTTGAAGTATTAGGAAGAATGGATTTTTCAGATATACGAGGATGTAATCTCATGACTCCACATTTTTTAGAATGCTAAAAAAGACGCGTCTTTTTTGGATGAAATATGAGATAACGCATTGTTATATAATACAATGAGATCTTTTATACTTCCCGTAATTTTTTTTGATTCTAAAAGAATATCCAACATTAAAAATGTATTTTTTGTTCCATATTTTTGACGTATAATACCCATCACTTGTTGATTCATTTGCTCCTCAATTTTTTTTAAAATTTGATTTTGTATAGTACAAGGAAATTTAATTTTTTTATAACTTTTATCCCTTATTATTTTTTGGATGATATTAAAATGTTCAATCATAAGATACTCAAGTATTCGTAAATTTTTCTTCTGTTGGTATTGTAAAGGTTTATGACTATTGATGACATGAAATAATGTATGATTCGTAATAATATCTGAAGATTCAATGATTTCTCTAGTTTTATTATATATATGTATATAAAGAATTCCAGCAATTGGTTCACAATTTTTAGTTTTTCTAATCACTTTAACTAAAGAATTATGTACATTTGTAAAATTTTCTTTTACTTTGAAGAAATTATTTCTACTTTCTTGAAGAGTTTTTAAATCTTCTTTAGTAATTCCTTCTATGCTACTTTTGTAAATATTTTCAATGTATTCAAGTATAGGGAGTAGAATGTCTAAGGTTTTGCTTAAAGTACTCTCAAAAGTAAGATTTACTACCCCAAAAAACGGTTTTTCTTCTATTTTTTTATTTTGCATTTTATTATAGTTTTTGTAGCTTCTATAAAAAACAAATAAAATAAAAAAAATAAGAAAAGATAAAGCCCATATTTTAAAAAAGTATAAAAAAATAGCCGTCATTCCTGCCATGGTAAAGGCTATTAAACCTGTTAAAAACCATCCTCTTATAACTTTTAAGACTCCTGAAACTCTATAAACAGCACTTTCTCTATCCCATGCTCTGTCTGCAAGAGAAGTCCCCATAGATACCATAAAAGTAACAAAAGTAGTAGATAATGGAAGTTTTTGAACTGTGGCTATAGATATCAATATACTGGATATAGTTAAATTCGCAGAAGCTCTAACTAGGTCAAAAGCTCCGTTTTCTTCTTTTTGTATTTTTTTTTGCTTAAAGTTTTTTTCTATTTTAACCAAAAGTCTTTTAGGAAACAATTCAAAAAATTGATTCCCAATATATAAAAAAAATCTAACTATTATTCTAGAAAAAGAATTGGATAAAAATTTTTCTGGGCCTTCATTTTGTCTACTTAAATTAATTTCTGTACTTGTTATGTTTTTTGTTTTTTTGGAAAACCAAAGAGTGAATATCATGATCATACCTGCAATAATTAAAACAGAGGAAGGGACCTGTACATTTCCAGACAAACTTTTCATATTGAATTTTTCAGCAGGAGGACTACCCGATTCTTTCCATATGTTATATGATTGTATACTAGCTATAGGAATTCCAATAAAATTTACTAAATCATTCCCTGCAAAAGCCATAGCTAAAGAAAAAGTACCATATAATACGACAAATTTTAAAATATTATATCCTAAAGAAACAAATATTTTTGCTATAATAGTCCACGTTGAAAATAATATAAGCAAAAAAATAAAAAAATTATGATGAGTCCATTTTATGAAATGTTGAATAAATGAGGAAAATCCTACTAAATTTTCATCAATCAAACCCTGTAAAGTACTATGAAGACCTCTTACAATAAGAAAATAAGTCATGCTGCTCAGTGAAATAGCACTCCATATTACCCCTATATATTTTAATCTACTTTCATATTCAAAACTAAATAAAGAACGAATAAAATAGTGAATAAAAGCCCCGAAAGTAAAAGAAATAATAATAGATAAAAAAATACCTATACTAATGGTGAATGTTTTTTCGGTTTTAATGTATAAAGTTAAATGATGAAAAGGTTCATCATTCAATGGAGAAGTCATTTTTATCATGGCAATACTGAAAGCAGCCCCTAACAAGCAAAAAACCATAGATACAGTAGTAGAAGTGGGTAATCCTAATGTATTGAAAATATCCAATAAAATAATATCGGATATCATTACCGCTAAAAAAATAAAAATAATATCTGAAAAATAAAAATAAGAAGGATCAAAAACCCCTTTTCTCGCTACTTCCATCATTCCACTAGACAAAAAAGCTCCTAATAAAATACCTAAACTGGCAAAAATCATGATAGTTCTACGAGAAGCAACTTGAGATCCAATAGCAGAATTTAGAAAATTAACGGCATCATTAATTAAACCAACAATAAGATCAAATATAGATAAGAAAAAAATAACCACTATAATTGAGGGATAAAAAAGTTTCATAATAATAAGTATTGTTGAATTCACAAAAAAAACAAAAGTATATTATTAAGGTTGTTTTTTGATAAATGGTGAATAATTTTTATGATTTGACAATTTTTTTTAAAGATTCTTTAATAAGATTTTCTACAGAAAATTCTGGATTTCCATCTAAAATATCATCCAAAACTTTTTTAGACTCTTGAATAGAAAATCCAAGTACACTTAAAGCATTTAAAGCTTCTTTTTTTATTAAATAAGGTGTTTTTTCCAATAATTTTACGTTTTTTCCTTTTTTATAAATAGTTTCTTTAATAATTTTATCTTTTAGTTCAATAATAATTCTTTGAGCCGTTTTTGTTCCAATTCCTTTAACTGTTTTAAACACTTTTATATCTTCTTTAGATATAGATTTTTCTATTTCATATGGAGTAAGAGAAGATAATAGCATGAGAGCAGAACTGGGGCCTATTCCATTCACGGATATCAAATAAGAAAATATTTTTCTTTCTTTTTTATCAAAAAAACCATACAAAACATGTTGATTTTCTTTAATAAAAAGATAAGTATGTATGTAAACATCTTTACCTTCTTTTTCTCCCAAAGAAGAATATGTATATGAGGATATATGAATATGATATCCAATTCCATGACAATCTATGATTAAATAAGATTGATTTTTTTCTATTAACTTTCCTCTTAAGTGTGTTATCACGATATTATCAGTAGATAATAAATCCTAAAAAGTTATTTTTTTCTAAAAAAAATTTGTATAGGTACTCCTATAAAATTAAAGTGAGAACGAATTTTATTTTCAACAAATCTTTTGTAAGATTCTTTTATATATTGAGGAAAATTAGAAAAAAAAATAAATTTGGGCGTGCATGAAGGTAATTGAGTACAATATTTTATAGTTATGAATTTATTTTTTTTATTAGGAATTGGAGGATTTTTTTTCAAAATTGGTAACATTATTTTATTTAAAATATTTGTTTTTAATCTGTTTTTTCTCGATTTCAAAACCTGATAAGCCATGGGAATAATATTATGTATTCCATTTTTATTTTTAGCGGATATAAAAAGAATGGGAACATTATCAAATGGATAAATTTTTTTTCTTATAAAAAATTCATAATTTTTTTGTGTGTCAAAATTATTTTTATGAAATAAATCCCATTTGTTAATAAGAATTATAATTCCTTTATGATTTTTTTCCACTAATTTAAAAATATTCATGTCTTGTCTTTCCCATCCTATTCCCGCATCTATCATTAAAAAACAAACATCCGCATATTCTATTGTTTTAAACGTTCTCATCGTAGAATAAAATTCAATGGGATCTCTTATTTTTGATTTTTTTCTGACTCCAGGAGTATCTACTAAAATACACTTATATTCCAATTTTTTGTAAAAAACATCAAGACTATCTCTAGTTGTACCAGAAATATTTGTCACAATATGATGATTTTTATTTAGAAAAGAGTTAATCAAAGTAGATTTTCCTACATTGGGCCGTCCTACTATTGAAAAACGAGGAATAAATTTATTTTCCAATATTTTTTCTTTATTTTTAAATAATTTGAATTTATATTGTAATATTTCTATTAATTTATCCAGTAATTCTCCAGTACCACTACCATCTATAGCTGATATGTAGTGATATTTTACAAATCCTAAACGGAAAAAATCTGTATCAGAATATACAGATTTTCCGTGATCTACTTTATTCACGACTAATAAAACTATTTTTTTACATTCTCTTAAAATTTGGGCAAATTCTATATCTGCATCTAATATTCCCACTTTTATATCTACTAAAAATAAAATAACATCAGATTCTTGAATAGCTATAAAAATTTGATTTTTTATTTCTTTTTCAAGTATATCATTTTTTGAAATATAAAAACCACCAGTATCTACTACATCAAATTTAACTCCATTCCATTCTGAATTTCCATAAATACGATCTCTTGTTACTCCACTTGTTACATGAACTATAGCTTTTCTTCTTCCTACAAGACGATTAAACAAAGTTGATTTTCCTACATTAGGACGTCCTACTATGGATACGATATAATTCATTTTTTATTCACAAAGGTAAAAATTTTTTTATTAGTTTCATTATTAGATTATTAGTAAAAGTGTTGTATATTATATATTAAAAAATAATGTGTTACGTATAGATATTGTTAGTATAGTTCCTGAAATTTTTCATAGTCCTTTTTCTAATTCTATTATTAAAAAAGCTATGAATAAAGGTTTAATTGAAATTCATGTTCATGATTTACGTAAATATGGATTAGGAAAAAGAAAGAATGTAGATGATTATCCTTATGGAGGTGGATCAGGAATGGTAATTAGAATAGAACCTGTATATCAATGTTTTTCCAAGCTATTGTCAGAGAGAAATTATGATGAAAAAATTTTTATGACTCCTGATGGAAAATTATTTTCACAAAAATATGCTCAATATTTCATTGATAAAAAAAATATTATTATTCTTTGTGGACGTTATAAAGGAATTGATCAAAGAATTAGAGATCACTTAATTTCCAAAGAAATATCCATTGGTAATTATATTTTATCTGGAGGAGAATTAGCTGCGGCTGTTATTGTCGAATCCATAGTTAGATTATTACCTGGAGTAATCCAAAATCAAGATTCAATTCTTACAGATTCTTTTCAAAAAAAAGCTTTCATAGCTCCTCCCATTTACACTCGTCCAATCACTTATAAAGGATGGTCTGTCCCAAAAATACTTTTGTCTGGACATCATAAAAAAATAAAAGATTGGTTAGATAAAAAATCCATACAATTCAAACGAAAATTGGATCCTTAGAGGATCCATCAAAATAGATTTTTCTATAAATTAATCGTTGTATGACTTCATTTATTTTATCAAAATTAAATTCTTTAATTACATCTTGCATCAAATTTCTAATTTGTTTGTTACACAAATTTCCTATACTTCCTTCATGAGAATAAGAACCCTTAATAGTAAAGGATTTAAAACGTCCATTTTGGATATCTAATCCTACTTGTTCATAAGCTTCCCTAAAAGAATACCCTTTTTCAACCACTAGATGATTCACTCGTTCTACACTAAATAAATACTGATATTTATCATCTTTAAGAAGATCCTTATTAACTATAATATGATTTAACATAAATTTAAACATAGAAAAACATTTTTTCATTTCTTCAAAAATCGGAATAAATCTTTCTTTAATGATTTGAAAATCTCTATGATATCCGGAACATAAATTAGAAGAAATTAAAGAAATTTCATTAGGTAATGATGTAATTCTATTACATTTTGCTCGTATTATCTCAAAAACATCTGGATTTTTCTTATGAGGCATAATACTTGATCCAGTAGTAAGATGATCAGGAAAACTAATGAAATTAAAATTTTGACTTAGATATAAACAAATATCTTGAGCCATTTTACTTAAAGTTCTTGCCAAAGAAGAAATAGATTCTGAAACAATTTTTTCCATTTTTCCCCGTCCCATTTGAGCATACACTACATTATAATTTAAATTTTCAAAACCCAATAAATAGGTTGTCATTTTTCGGTTTAAAGGTAAAGAAGATCCATATCCTGCAGCTGAACCTAAAGGATTTTTATTGACAATACGATATGCAGCCTGCATTAATAGCAAGTCATCAATCAAACTTTCTGCATATGCGGCAAACCAAAGACCAAAAGAAGAGGGCATTGCTATTTGATAATGAGTATAGCCAGGCATTAATATATTTTTATGTTGCTCACTTAATTTTAATAATAAATCAAAAAAAGAATAAGTCATATATACAATATTTTTGATTTCTGTACGAACAAAAAGTTTCAAATCTACCAAAATTTGATCATTTCTGGATCTTCCACTATGTATTTTCTTTCCTACTTCTCCTAAACGATGAGTTAATAAAAACTCTATCTGAGAATGAATATCTTCTATTCCTTCATCAATCTTAAAATTATTTTTTAAAATTTCTTGAACATAAATATTACGCAATTCATGAATTAAAATTGTTAAATCTTTTTGATTTAATAATCCTATACTTTTCAACATGATAACATGAGCTATAGTTCCTATAACATCATGTGGAGCCAAAAGTAAATCTATTTTTGAATCCTTACTTGAAGTAAAACTTATTATTTTTTTACTAAAACTAAAATTTGTTTTTTTTTTCCAAATTTTCACGGAACAATATTTTTTCTATCTTTGATTCTAAGATAAAACTATAAATTTTATGTAAAATAATGAAATAAAATTAAATGAATCAAAAACATAATATGACTACTTATGACGACTATAAAAGATTATACAGCAGATAGTATTCAATCTCTTGAAGGAATCGAACATATTAGATTAAGACCTTCTATGTATATTGGAGATATAGGAATTAGAGGATTACATCATTTAGTTTACGAAGTAATAGATAACTCTGTCGATGAAGCTTTAGCAGGCTTTTGCAATAAAATATGGGTAACCATTCATAAAAATGGATTTATTACAGTACTTGACAATGGTCGTGGAATTCCAATAGATATTCATAAAAAAGAAGGTAAATCTGCTCTAGAAGTCGTTATGACTAAGATTGGAGCGGGTGGTAAATTTGATAAAAATTCTTATAAAGTTTCTGGAGGATTACATGGCGTAGGAATATCTTGTGTCAATGCTTTATCTAAGAAACTTATAGTTACAATTTATCGAAATGGGAAAATTTATCAACAAGAATATTTTAAAGGAAAAGCCCTTTATTCTGTAAAATATTTAGGAAAAACTAATATGCAAGGAACAAAAATTTATTATCTTGCTGATCATTCCATTTTTAATTCCATTATATATAATTATGATATTTTAGCTAATCGATTAAAAGAATTATCTTTTTTAAATAAAGGTTTATCCTTATTTTTAAAAGACGAGAGGAAAAATATAAAAGAACATTTTTTTTCTAAAAATGGATTAAAAGAATACCTTACTATTTTAGATAAAAATCAGGAATCTTTAACTAAAGATATTCTTTTTATTGAAGGAGAAAAAGATAATACTATTGTAGAAATAGCAATGCAATACAACACTTCTTTTAAAGAAAAAATTTATTCTTATGTGAATAACATTAATACTTATGAAGGAGGAACTCATCTTTCTGGGTTCCGAAGAGCATTAACAAGAACATTTAAAAAATATATAGATGGATATGGCATTTTATCTAGTAAAATAGAATTAACTGGAGATGATTTTAGAGAAGGAATTACGGCCATTATATCTATTCGAGTAATGGATCCTCAATTTGAAGGACAAACTAAAACAAAATTAAGTAATCATGAAATAGGAGGTATTGTAGATAAAATAGTAGGGGAAGCGTTATATAGTTATTTGGAAGAACATCCCAGTGATAGAAAAAAAATTATTGATAAAATAATATTATCAGCTAAAGCACGTCAAGCAGCTAGGAAGGCACGTGAGTTGATACAGAAAAAAACAGCTATAAGCAGTATTTTACCTGGAAAATTAGCGGATTGTTCTTTCAATAATCCAGAAAATTGTGAAATTTATTTAGTAGAGGGAGACTCTGCTGGAGGTACAGCTAAACAAGGTAGAGATAGAAATTTTCAAGCCATTTTGCCTTTACGAGGAAAAATACTAAACGTTGAAAAAGCTATGCAGTATAAAATATTTGAAAATGAGGAAATAAAAAATATATTCACTTCTTTAGGTGTTTCTATTGGGACAGAAGAAAATCAAAAAATTTTAAATATAAAAAAACTTAGATATAATAAAATTATTATTATGACAGATGCAGACATAGATGGAAGTCATATCTCTACTTTAATTTTAACATTATTTTTTCGTTATATGAAACCCTTAATAGAAGAAGGACACATTTATATTGCTACACCTCCACTTTATTTAATTCGAAAAGGAAATCATTATCAATATGCTTGGAATGATCAAGAGAGAGAAAATATTATTCATCAATTAGGAGGAAGAAAATATATCAACATACAACGATACAAAGGATTAGGGGAAATGAATGCAGAACAACTTTGGGAAACAACAATGAATCCTAAAAAAAGAACTTTACGTAAAGTAAATATAGAGGATTATTCGGAAGCAGACAAAATTTTTTCCATTCTGATGGGAGATGAAGTTCCACCAAGAAGAAATTTTATAGAACAAAACGCGATACATGCAAAAATTGATGTTTAATTAAGTGAGTCAAATTGATCGTTATGAATTATATTCAATCAATCCTATTAGGGATTATTGAAGGAATTACAGAATTTTTTCCTATTTCTTCTACAGGACACATGATTCTTGCGGCATCCATAATGGGAATATTAGAAAATAAAATAACAAATTTATTTCTTATTTCTGTTCAGTTTGGAACCATTTTATCTGTAATTTTTTTGTATAGAAATAAGTTTTTTTTTCAAAAATTGGATTTCTACCTAAAGATTTTTGTAGCCAGTTTTCCTGTAGGAATTTTGGGTTTTTTTTTGAATAAAATCACTAATTTTTTTTTAAATAAACCATTTATAGTTGCTTTGTCTCTTTTGATAGGAGGATTTGTTATTGTAACAGTAGAAATTTTTTATGAAAAAAATTTATATAATAGAAAAAATAGTATTACTTATTTGAAAGCTTTTATTATTGGATTATTTCAATGTATGGCTTTAATTCCAGGAGTGTCTAGAAGTGCAACAACCATTGTTGCTTGTATGCTACAAAATGTGAATAGAATCAAAGCTATTGAATTTTCTTTTTTTTTATCTGTACCTGTTATTGGAATTGCTACATGTAAAAAATTATTTGACTATTATTTTCAATTAAATTATTTTACTCATAAAGATATAGAAATATTATTATTAGGAAATATAGTATCTTTTGTAACTGGAATGATAGTTATCAAATGTTTTATAACATATTTAAAAAATTTTAAATTATTCGGATACTATAGAATTATTTTAGGAATTTTTTTTCTTATTATACATTATTTAATACAACCAATTGAGAAATTTTGAATCCTAATTTATCAGAATTTAAGAATGGAAAAATATTATTAGTAGATAAACCATGGGGGTGGACTTCTTTTGACATTGTTAAAAAAATAAAAAATTCTATTATCACTGCTGCTTCTACTATAAAAAAAGAAAATTTAAAAATTGGACATGCAGGAACTTTAGATCCTTTTGCTACGGGTTTATTAATTGTACTCACAGGAAAATATACTAAAAAAGTAAATGAAATTCAAAATTATAAAAAAGTTTATACAGGCATTATAAAATTAGGCTGTGAAACCTTATCTTTTGATTCAGAAACAGAAGAACATAATTTTTCTTCTGTTTCCCATATTACTCCTAAATTGATAAAAAAAATAGCCCAAAAATTTTTGGGAGATATTGATCAATATCCTCCATATTTTTCTGCTTTAAAAACAAAAGGAAAAAGATTCTACGAATATGCCAGAAAAGGGATAAAAATAATTATAAAATCTAGACGTGTAAAAATTTACAATTTTCATATCCTAAAAATAGGAATTCCCTACATAAAATTTTTTATAGAATGTGGAAAAGGAACTTATATTCGATCTCTTGCCCAAGATTTTGGAAAATCGCTTCAAAGTGGAGCTTATATCCTTTCTTTAAGAAGAGAAGGAATAGGAAATTTTTCTATGAATTCTTCTTCTGTTAAATTAAATCTTTTCAAAGAATTTCCATGTTATCTTCTAGATTAAATTTTATATTTTTTATACCATGTATTAAATTTTTTTTGGGAATCTTCGTCAGTTAATGCTCCTTTTTTTACTCCTTCTAATAGATGTTTTTTCAATAATACTCCAGTTTTAGAAAAAATGGATTTAACCGTATTGGTAGGTTGTGCTCCTTTCATTAACCACGATACAGCATTTTGTATTTTTAATACAGTTGAAGGAGGATCCGTATGAGGATTATAAGTTCCTAGTTTTTCAATAAATTTTCCATCTCTAGGAGCACGAGAATCAGCTACAACTATATGATAAATAGGTCTATGTTTTTTTCCAATTCTTTTTAAACGAATTTTTACGGACATAATTTGATTTATTTATATATGAACCCTTTCAAGTCAAGGTTTTTTTATAGTAAAGTAGCCCAAATTTAGATATAATTATCATGTTTTTGAAAAAAAATGGTATATATTTACATTTTTACATAGACCCGTTGTGTAACGGTAGCACAGCAGATTTTGGTTCTGTTAGTTGGGGTTCGAGTCCCTACGGGTCTGTTAACTTACTTACCCCAATGGGTATTGATTGGATTCTTAATAGAATTAAATGAGTATTGGAATGAAAATAAAAAAAGAAAAAGTTTTATTAGTAGCTTTTTTAGGTGTTTTAGCATATGTATTGATTCATTTATCCAAATCTTTACTAGGATTGGATCAATTTTCTATGAGCATATTAAGATGTATCGTGATATCTATTTTCATATTATATTCTTTTATGAAAAAAGACTTAACTACTTGGATCTTATTATCCATTATCATAGGAATAGAAATAGGATTAGATATGCCTAAAATTGCTGTGGAATTAAGATTTTTATCTCAAATATTTTTAAGATTGATAAAAACTATCATCGCTCCAATATTGTTCTCCACTTTGGTGGTAGGAATAGCAAGTCATTCTAATATCAAACAATTAGGGAGTATGGGATGGAAATCTTTGCTATATTTTGAAGTGGTGACAACTTTGGCTTTGTTTATTGGTCTTCTTGCAATTAATGTCTCTCAGGCCGGAGTTGGAATTGTGATGCCTTCAGGAATCACGGAACAACAATTACCCAAAGTAGAAAGTAGAACCTGGCAAGACACAATTTTACATGTATTTCCGGAAAATTTTATAAAATCTGTCTATCATGGAGATGTATTGCCAATCGTCGTATTTTCAGTTATATTTGGCATATCCATGGTTTTCTTAGAAGATAAAAAAAGAAGTTCTATCCTGCTGTTTGCAGAAAGTCTTTCAGAAATCATGTTTAAATTTACTAAAATTATTATGTATTTTGCTCCTATAGGAGTAGGATCCGCTATTGCTTATACAGTAGGACATATGGGATTGGATATTTTATACAATTTACTTCAGTTATTATTAACTCTTTACATTGCTTTATTGATCTTTTTGATAGTTGTTTTACTTCCTATTCTTTTGTGGATAAAAGTTCCTTTAAAAGGTTTTGTCAAAGCATTAACTGAACCTGTGTCACTTGCATTTGCTACTACAAGTTCCGAATCTGCTTTGCCTTTACTTATGGAAAATCTCGAAAAATTAGGAGTTCCTAGAAAAATTATAGCTTTTGTAATTCCTACAGGTTATAGTTTTAACTTAGATGGGACTACTCTTTATTTATCTTTAGCAACTGTTTTTGTTGCACAAGCATCTGGTATTCCTTTGAGTTTTAGTCAACAAATATTTATAGGACTTACGTTAATTCTAACTAGTAAAGGAGTTGCTGGTGTTCCTAGAGCATCTTTAGTAATTCTTTTAGCTACTGTCGCTTCTTTTGGATTACCGACTTGGCCTATATTAGCTATTATAGGAATAGATGAATTAATGGATATGGCTAGGACAACCGTAAATGTTATAGGAAATGGATTAGCTAGTTGTGTTATAGCTCGTTCTGAAGGAGAATTAGATGATAAAAAAATGTTAGATTATATCAAAAGTGAAAATGATTTGTAATTGAATTTTGAAAAAAAATTATTTTTTTTATAGTAACAAAAAATGTTTTATCGACCATAATGGAATCGTATCAAGCAAAAGTCATTCCAATCTTGCTCTAATTAAATATTGGGGGAAACATAATCATAAAATACAAATACCGTTGAATTCATCTATTAGTTATTCTTTAGGAAAAGTATACACAGTTACACGATTAATTTATAAAAGAAAAAAAAAAAAAAATTCATCTATAAAAATTTTTTTTTCAGGAAAAGAAAAAACGAGTTTTCTTCCAAAAATTTTAGAATTTTTTCATAGGATTTCATTTTATTGTTCCTATTTACGGGATTTTAATTTTATTATAGAAACTTATAATACCTTTCCACATAGTAGTGGAATAGCTTCTTCTGCTTCTTCCATGAGTGCTTTAGCATTATGTGTCATGAAAATAGAAAAAAAATTAGTATCCTCTTTAAAAAAAGATTTATTTCTCAAAAAAGCTTCTTTTTTAGCTAGATTAGGTTCTGGAAGTGCTTGCAGATCTATTTATTCTGGACTTGTTGTTTGGGGATGTCATCCATCTATAAAAGGGAGCAATAATCTTTATGCTATACCATATCCATATGAAGTACATTCCATATTTACAAAAATAGCAAATACTATTTTAATCATAGATGATGAACCTAAAAAAATATTGAGTTCAAAAGGACATCAATTAATGAATAATCATCCTTATGCTAGAGAAAGATTTAAGTGTGCTAATAAAAATATGAATAGACTTATATCTATATTAAAAATAGGAGATTTTCAAGAATTTGGAGAATTAATAGAACATGAAGCTTTAACTCTTCATGCTATGATTATGACCTCTCGTCCCTATTTTTTATGGATGAAACCCAATACTTTGAACGTGATTCATACAGTATGGGATTTTAGAAAACATAGCAATAAAAATATTTATTTTACCCTAGATGCAGGAGCAAACGTTCATCTTTTATATCCTATTCAAGAAAAAACATCCATTATAAAATGGATATACAGTGATTTATTTTCTTACTGCAAAAAAATTATAGAAAGTTTTTGTTATTAATTATCTTTGTCTTTTATTTTTGTGTTGTTTTGGTGTTGGTGGGCGTAGCTCAGTTGGTTTAGAGCATCAGATTGTGGTTCTGAGGGTCGCCGGTTCGAATCCGGTCGTCCACCCTTTTAATTAATTTAATACCTTTTTGATTCTTGTAAAGGCTTCTATGATTTTATCTTCTGATGAAGCATAAGAAATTCGTAAACATTCATTATCACCAAAAGCACTACCACTAACGGTAGCAACTTGAGTTTTTTCCAGTAAAAATTCTGAAAATACATCTGAATTTTTAATCATTTTTCCATATAATTTTTTTCCAAAAAAATATGATATTTTTGGAAAAATATAAAAAGCTCCATTCGGTTTATAAAATTGAAATCCATCAATTTCTTTTATCATGTCCAAAACTAAATTTCTTCTTTTTTCAAACTCTTTGACCATATATTCTATTTTATTGGAATGAGCGGATAATGCCGTAATAGCTGCTCTTTGTGCTATAGAATTTGCACAAGATGTCATCTGTCCCTGTATTTTATCACAAGATTGAGCAATCCATTCTGGAGCTCCAATATATCCAATTCTCCACCCTGTCATAGAAAAAGCCTTAGATAATCCATTAACTGTAATAACTTGATGATAAATATCAGGAAATATAGCAATACTAGTATGTTTTTTGTATGAGTAACAAATATGTTCATAAATCTCGTCAGAAAGAATCATAATTTTTGGATGTTTTTTAAAAACTTCCGCTAAATCTTTTAGTTCTTCATAAGAATAAACACTTCCAGTAGGATTACAAGGAGTATTGAAAAGAAATAATTTTGTTTTAGATGTAATTGCTTTTTCTAACTGCTCTGGATGAATCTTAAAATTGTCTTTCATCATTGTTGGAATTATAACAGGAGAAGATTCACAAAATTTTACCATCTGTAAATAACTAACCCAATAAGGAGCAGGAATGATAACTTCATCATCTTTATTTAACAAAGATAAGAGAACGTTCATTATAGCTTGTTTTGCTCCAGTAGAAACGACAATTTGAGATGGAGTGTATTTTAAACGATTATCACGGTAGAATTTTTCGCATATTATTTTTTTAAGATCAAAATATCCGGACACAGGAGTATAATAATGATATCCTTCATCTATAGCTTTTTTTGCAGCGGATAAAACAAAATTAGGAGGGGTAAAATCGGGTTCACCTAAACTCAGGTTTATAACATCATAACCTTTATTTTTTAATTCTCTGGCTTTAGCTGACATAGCTATAGTTTGTGAATAAGATATATTCTGTAAACGATGGGATAATCTGAATTTATTTTTCATATCATAAATATTTATGAATTATTAGTATTATTTTATTGAAATGATTACAAATCTAAATAAATTTGGTTATAAGTTTATTTATCCATTATGGAACATTATGGAACTAATTAAAAAATATTTTCCAAATCTACTGGATCAACAAATCTATAGATTGTCTTATTTAAAAAACTTATATGGGTATTGGAATACATATGTAAATTTAGTTTCTAGAAAATCATTTCATGATTTTGATAAACAACACGTTCTTTTTTGTTTAGGAATAGCTAAGGTATTTTCTTTTTATCCTGGATCATGTGTTCTGGATTTTGGAACAGGAGGAGGATTTCCTGGAATTCCTTTATCTATAGTTTTTCCTCATACAAAATTTATATTGGTAGATTCTATTAGAAAAAAAATTAAAATTATAGAAAAAATTATATATAATCTTCATTTAAAAAATGTGTATCCTATTTGTATACGTGTAGAAAAATTAGAAAATAAATTTGATTTTGTAGTTTCTAGATTTGTAAACAAAATAGATGTTATCCATAATTTGATAAAAAATAAATTTAAATACAAATCTAATTATAATGGAGCTTTATATTTAAAAGGAGGAAATCTTTATTCTGAATTAAAGAAATTTCCTCATGCAATAGAATATCCTTTAAATCATTATTTTGAAGAACCATTTTTTATAACTAAAAAAGTGATTTGGATTTCCAATATTTAATTTCATAGAAACTGATTTCATTAAAAAATGAATCCTAAAAAAATTTTTGTAGAAAAAGTAAAACAAAAAGGTGGATGGGTAAATGCTCATGCTCACTTAGATAGGGCTTATACTCTCACAAAAAAAAATTTCAAATATTCTTATTATCACCTTAAAAAAAAATGGTATTTGGTTGATGAAATGAAACGTTTAGCTACAGAAGAGGATATTTATATCCGTATGGAAAAAGCTTTAGAATATTTTTTAAAACAAGGAACACAAGCTTTATGCTCTTTTATTGATGTAGATGAAATTATTGAAGATCGAGCCTTGAAAGCCGCTAAAAAATTGAAAAATAATTATGGAAATTTTATTAAGATTTGTTTTGCGAATCAAGTACTTAAAGGTGTATTGAATAATCAATCAAAATATTGGTTTGACCAATCAATAGAATTTGTGGATATAATTGGGGGGTTACCTGCTACAGATTATGGAAGAGAAGATGAACATTTAGATATTTTATTACAAACAGCTAAAAAAAAGGGAAAAATAGTGCATGTACATGTAGATCAATTTAATACTAACGAAGAAAAAGAAACTGAAAAATTAGCGAAAAAAACGATTGAACATGGAATGCAAGGAAAAGTAGTGGCTATACATAGTATTTCTTTGGCCGCACATGTTAGAGATTATCGTTATAAAATATATCAATTAATGAAAAAAGCGGATTTAATGGTAATATCTTGTCCTATTGCTTGGATTGATCATACCAGAAGTGAACGTTTAACTCCTAGCCATAATTCTATTACTCCAGTGGATGAGATGGTCCCTGAAGGAATTATAGTGGCTTTTGGAACAGACAATATTTGTGACATATATAAACCTTTTTCTGATGGAAATCTATGGATAGAACTACGAGTGATGTTGGAAGCTTGTCATTATTATGATGTCAATCATTTGGTAAAAATTGCTACAATAAATGGATTAAAAGTGTTAGGATTGGAAAATAAGTAATTTATTTTTTTACTCTTTTATCTGGCCGCATTTGTGGAAACAGTAAAACTTCTTGAATTGATTTTTTTTGAGTAAGTAACATAACTAAACGATCTATTCCAATTCCAATTCCTGCAGTGGGAGGCATTCCGAATTCTAAAGCACGTATAAAATCTTGATCAATAGATATTGATTCGTCTTTTTTTTCGGATAATTTCATTTGTTCTCGTAAACGATCAAGTTGATCAATAGGATCATTAAGTTCTGAATAAGCATTGGCAATTTCTTGACCATTTATAATGAGTTCAAAACGTTCTGATAAATTTTCTTTATCACGATGTCTTTTAGTTAAAGGACTCATCTCTACAGGATAATCAATAATAAAAGTAGGATTTATGTAATTTTTTTCGCATTTTTCTTCAAAAATGTTCTCAATCAGTTTAGCTTTACTCATTGTTATATTTTCTTCTATATGCAATTTATTACAAACTTTTCTTAACTCTTTCTTTCCCATTTCTTTAATATCAAATCCTGTATATTTTTTAATAGAATCTAATATGGGAATACGAGGAAAAGGAATTTTAAAATTAATATGATTATTTTCTTTTTTTTGAAATTTATTACATATGCATTTCACCAATTTTTCTGTAAAATTCATCATCCAATAATAATCTTTATAAGCTACATAAAGTTCTAATACAGTAAATTCTGGATTATGAATACGATCCATTCCCTCATTTCTGAAATTTCTAGAAAATTCATATACACCATGAAATCCGCCAATAATCAATCTTTTCAAATAAAGTTCATTAGCTATACGTAAATATAATGGAATTCCCAATGTATTATGATACGTTTCAAAAGGACGAGCTATTGCACCTCCAGGAATAGATTGTAAAATAGGTGTATCAACTTCGATATATCCTTTTTTATCCAAAAAATTTCTTATTTTTTGGATGATACGAGCACGTTTTAAAAAAATTTCTTTAACATGATCATTGACAATAAGATCTACATAACGCATACGATAACGTTGTTCCGTATTGGAAAAAGCATCATATATTTTTTTATTTTTATCCATTTTTACTTGTGGTAAGGGCCGTATAGATTTTGATAATAAAGTGAATTGAAGAACATGTATGGTCAGTTCACCCATTTTTGTCTTAAATAAAATTCCTTTTATTCCAATAATATCTCCTATATCTACAAGTTTTTTTAAAAAAATATTGTACGCGTCCTCTTTTCTGATTTGATTCGAAGATAAATAATCCTGAGTAAAGTATATTTGCATACAACCTGTATGATCTTTTATTTCTCCAAAAGAAGCTTTTCCTAAAATTCGCAAACGCATTAACCGTCCAGCTATACTTATACTTATAGTTTCTTTTTCCGTAAAATTTTTTCGTATATTACAAATGGTAGTGGTGACTTCATATTCTTCTGAAGGATAAGGATTGATTCCCAATAATTTCAGTTTGTCTAGTTTTTTTCTTCGTATAATTTGTTGTTCTGATAAATCGGTCATATACTGTACTGATTTCTATGTATGTCCTCACTCATACGAAACAAACGAATTGAATAAAACGAAGGTACATTTGTTTTTTTTGATTACATAAATTTTTTAAAAACTATGAAAAAAAAAATACTTTTTTTCGAAGATTTAGGAAAAAAAGAATATAAAGAAACTTGGAAATATCAGAAAAAATTATTTGATGATATTATACAAAATAAAGTCAATAATATACCTGTTCAAAAAGCAGGATATTTTCTTTTTGTAGAACACCCTCATGTATATACTATAGGTAAAAATGGAAAAAAAGATAATCACTTATTGGTTTCTTCAGATTTTTTAAAAAAAAAAGGTGTTTCTTTTTATCAAACAGATAGAGGAGGAGATATTACTTATCATGGGCCTGGCCAATTAATAGGATATCCTATTTTAAATATGGATTATTTTTTTACGGATATTCATAAATATCTTCGTCTTTTAGAAGAAGTGATTATACATTTTTTGTGGAAAAATTATGAAATTAAGGGAGAACGAAAAAAAGGAAAGACAGGGGTTTGGTTTAATGTAAAAAATGAAAAATCCAGAAAAATATGTGCAATAGGAATTAGAATGAGCCGTTGGGTGACGATGCATGGTTTTGCTTTAAATGTTAATACAGATTTACAGTATTTTAATCATATTATTCCTTGTGGAATTTATAATCAAGAAGTAACTTCTTTAAAAAAAGAATTGAAACAGAATAATATCTCTTTTCAAAAGGTGAAAAATATGATAAAAAAATCTTTTCAAGAAATTTTTAATGTAGAATTTATAAATGTTACAAAAAAATTAGATTTTTAATTTATTGGTTTGGCTATCATAATTCCATCTTTATCTATTTTTTTGAGTAATACATCTTGCAATGTATTTTCATATATAGAAGCATTATATAAATTTAATGGAATTTTAGTTCGAATATAATTTTCTGTATATCCATACAAATATTCTTTATTGTGATAATTATTTTCGAATAATACTGTTTTTTTGGTGTCAATTTGCTTTTTACAAAAAAAACGATATTTTTTGTTTGAAAGGTCTTTCAAAACTTTGTTCCGTTTCCATTGTATTTTTTTAGATACATTTTCTTGTATTATGCTTGATTTTGTATTCGGTCTAGCAGAATAGGTAAATATGTGTAAAGATGAAATTTCTAATTTTTTCAAAAAATGATAAGTTTCCAAAAAATGTTTATGTGTTTCTCCAGGAAAACCGACAATAAGATCTGAACCTATATAAGCATCTGGCATAAAATATCTAATTTTTTGAACTTTTTCTTCATAAAGTTCTCGTCTGTAACGTCTCTGCATTTTAAACAATATATCATTGCTTCCAGATTGGAAAGGAATATGAAAATGAGGAACGAAATGATTACTTTTAGACAAAAATTCAATACATTCATTTTGAAGCAAATTAGGTTCTATAGAAGACAAACGTATTCTTACTTTTTCTTGTATTTTATCTATAGCTTGTATTAAATCAAAAAATGTATATAACTGTCTATTTTCTCCGTATATATTTTTTCCATAGTCGCCTATATTGATACCTGTTAATACAATTTCTTTGACCCCTTTATTAAAAATAAATCTGATATTTTTCAATATATTTTCTATACTCTCGGAACGAGAGGGCCCTCTTGACATAGGAATGATACAATAACTACACTTATAATCACATCCATCCTGGATTTTCAAAAAAGAACGAGTTCTATCTCCAATGGAAAATGACGGAAAATAAGTTTTTTTCAAAATAATTTTCGCATAAGATTGTTTTTTCTTTTTATTTATATAATCTATGATATGAAATTTTTCTTCATAATCTAAAACAAGATCTACTCCAATAATGGAAGATACTTCTTTAGGATTAAGTTGAGCATAACACCCTATTGCTACAATAAAAGCTTTTGAATTTTTCTTCATAGCAGAACGTACAATATGCTTAAATTCAATTTCTGCATTTTTTGTTACAGAACAGCTATTGATCACATAAATATCTGCAAAACTTTTGAAAGGAACGTGTTGATAATATAAGTTAGAAAACTTTCTTGCTATAGTAGAAGTCTCTGCGTAATTTAGTTTACACCCCATGGTATAAAATGCTACTTTTTTCTTAAACATGTTATTATAAAATGTATGCCATTCTATAAATCTAGGATTAGGATGAAAAATAATCTTCGATTCCACTATGGCTAGCTTTTAGAGCTTTTTTTCCTTTTGTCCAATTTGCTGGGCATACTTCTCCACTTTTTTCGTAATATTGAAGAGCGTCTATCATACGAATAGCTTCATGTACATTTCTACCTAAAGGAAAATCATTAATTAAGAGATGTCTGATGATCCCCTCTTTGTCTATTAAAAATAATCCTCTATAAGCAATAAGTTCTCCTGTTGCTTGAAACCCATCATTATTACAAATCCAATCTCCAGATAACACTCCATAATTATGAGATATGGTCTTATTGACATCAGAAACAATAGGAAAAGTAACTCCATATATTCCTCCTTTTTTTTTTGACATTTGCAACCAAGCCCAATGAGATTGTTCTGTATCTGTAGAGATAGCAATAATTTGCACATTTCTCATTTCAAAATCTTGAATTTTTTCTTGAAATGCATATATTTCTGTAGGACATACAAAAGTAAAATCTTTAGGATAAAAAAAAAGTAAAACATATTTACTTCCTTTAAATTGTTCTAAAGTAAAATTTTGTATAATATCTTTACCATTTAATACCGCACTAGCCGTAAAATTAGGCGCTTTTTTTGAAATTAATGTATTCATTTTTTAGTGTTTATATGTACGAATTTACCGAAACTTAAAAGAACAAAAAAATAATTTTGATAAAAGAATCACACATATCTATGTAATTTTTTATGAAGTTCATTTTTTATATTTGTTAAATGCATAATTTTTTTAAAAAAAGCTCTTTTATCCTCATCTTTTAATGCAATATAATTATGATAATGAGTGATTTCTTTTTGAATCAATTTAGAAATATATAAAGATTTATATCTCAATAAAATATCATTAATATATTGATTCATGTGATCCTTTTGATAGGAAACTTGGACTCCTTTTCTATCCCATTTGGATAAAGAATAAATTTTTGTATTTTTTTTATCAAAAAATTTTGATGAATCTATTGTTTTTTTTTGTAAACAAATTTGATTAAACATTTCTTGATTTTTTTTTAAAGAAAAACGTAAATTCCAGCATTTAAAAACGTGCAATATTTCTTCTAAAACCGTTTTGTTCGTTTTGTTATGTTCCTTATTTTTTATAATTTGATTTCCATGATTTAAAATCAATTGAATTAATTTTTCTTCAATAAGAAGAATTGTATTTTTTTTTGAGAAAGACGGTGAATTTTCCTTATCCTTAACTATACTAAGTTTATGTTTCTGTGCATTTTTTTTATTTATTTTTTCCAATTCAGAAATCAAAACTTTTTGACGAATGTTGAGTATTTTTGAAGCTTCTTGCAGGTATATTTCCTTTTGAATTATATTGGGTATTTTTGAAATGCTATTCAAAATATTTTTTACAAAAAATGATTTTTTGATAGGATCATCTTTATGAAATTTTTCATATATTTTTTGTTTAAAAGAAACAAAATTGTAACTATTTTTTGCTATAAATTCTCTGAGTTGATAAAATGAATATTTTTTGGATATAAAATCTGGATCTTCTCCATTAGAAATAAACAATATACGTAAATTCATTTCTTGTTCTAGTATCATATTAATTACCCTTAAAGAAGCTTTAATTCCAGAATGATCTCCATCATAAAAAAGAATAATATTTTTTGTAAATTTTTTGATCAATAGAATTTGATCCATGGTGAGTGAAATACCAGAAGAAGAAACTACATTTTTTATACCAGATTGATGTAAAGAAATGACATCTGTATATCCTTCTACTAAATAACAAAAATTTTCTTTTATAATGTTTTTTTTAGCTTGAAATAACCCATATAGAATTTTACTTTTTTGGAATATATTACTTTCTGATGAATTGATATATTTAGTGGAGGATTTCGAATCAATATTTCTACCTCCAAAACCTATAACTCTTCCTGATAAATTATGTATTGGAAACATTACACGTTTACGAAAAAAATCAAAAAAATGATTGGATTTTTTGAAAATAGTAAAACCAGATTTTTTGATATCCGGTATTTTAAATCCTTTTTTTAATGCAACTTCTGTAAGTTTATTTCCATAAATAGGGGCATATCCTAATTCGAATTTTTTAATTATTTTCATATTGAAACCCCTTTTTTGAATGAAATAATTCAATCCATTTTCTTGTCCTTCTTGAGTAGAATGCAATTGATAAATAAAAAAACGTTTTGCATAATCTTGTACTAAATATAATTTTTCATATTCTTCTTCTTTTTTTTGATCATTATGATCAATCTTTACATCATATTTCTTAGCAAGAAAACGTAATGACTCCTCATAAGTAAAATGTTCATGTTCCATCAGAAAAGTGATAATATTTCCTCCTTTTCCAGAACTAAAATCTTTCCATATTTTTTTTGTAGGAGAAACGATAAAAGAAGGTGTTTTTTCATTAGAAAATGGACTTAGTCCTCTATAATTAAAACCACTTTTTTTTAATTCCAAAAAATCTCCAATAATATCTTCTATACAAGAAACAGAAAGTATTTTTTTTATAGTTTTTTTAGAAATCATAATAATGTTTAAATTCCTAATTTCATTTTATGAATAATTTTTTTTGGGTTAGAATTAGAAAAAATAGTAGTTCCTGCCACTAATATATCTGCTCCATTTTTGAATAATAAAGAATAATTTTCTAAGTTAATTCCTCCATCCACTTCTATGAGAGCAGAAGAATCTTTTTTTAAGATTAAATCTTTAGTATCTTTTAATTTTTGATATGTTTGATGAATGAATTTTTGTCCACTATAACCAGGATTAACACTCATCAATAAAACAAAATCTATATCATTAATAATGTCTTGTAAAAGAAAAATGGGAGTATGTGGATTCACAGCTACACCTACTTTCATTCCATTTTTTTTAATATAATAAATTGTTCTGTTTAAATGAATGCAAGCTTCATAATGAATATGTAGATGATCGGCTCCACAAGCTTTTAGCTCTTCAATATAGCGTTCTGGTTGTAATATCATTAAATGTACATCCATAGGTTTATGGGTATATTTTTTGATGTATTTAGTAAACAAAAATCCAAAAGAAATGTTAGAAACAAAAGAAGAATCCATGATATCAATATGAAACCAATCTGCCTCACTTTTATTTATCATTTCTATATCACGATATAAAAAAGCTAAATTTGCTGAAAACAAGGATGGAGCTATAATTTTTTTCATATTTTTTTTAAATTAGATATAAGTTTTTTATGAAATCATAGCTTCACTAATTCCAGTATGAGAAAAACCTCCATCATGATATAAATTTTGCATGGTTACTTTTCTTGTTAAATCTGAAAAAAGTGCAATTATATAGTTAGCGCAATCTTGTGCTGAAGCGTTTCCTAAAGGAGATATTTTTTCAGATAACATTAAAAGTTTATTAAACCCTTTAATGGCTTTTGCTGATCGTGTTATACTAGGAGATTGTGATACCGTATTCACTCTTACTTTTTCTTTTATTCCCCAATGATAGCCAAAATTACGTGTAATACTTTCTAAATAGGATTTATAATCTGACATATCTCCATAATGTGGAAAACTTCGCTGAGAAGCAATATATGTTATAGCAACAATAGAACCCCATTTATTCATTGCTTTTTTATTCCAAGCTGTTTGCATTATTTTATGATAAGATACAGCAGATATTTCCCATCCTTTTCTTAAAAATTCATAATTTAAAGAAGTATAGGGAATTCCTTTTCGTATATTCATAGACATAGCTATAGAATGTAATAAAAAATCTATTTTTCCTCCAAAAAAATCTAATGTTTTTTCAAATAAAATATTTAGATCAGATATGGAGGTAGCATCTGCTGGAATCACTATAGATTTTGTTTTACGGGATAATTCATAAATTTTACCTATTCTTAAAGAGGCTGGTGTATTGGTTAATACGAAAGATGCTTTTTCTTCATAAGCACGTTCAGCTACCTTCCAAGCAATAGAATTTTCATCAAAAGCTCCAAATATAATTCCTTTTTTTCCTTTCAATAGATTGTAAGACATAGTTAAAATATTTAACTAAAAATACCTATTTTTTGAAACATTAAATATATCCTTTATAAGGGGTAAATAGTCTAATTTTTCCCATGTGAAAAGTTCGACTTCTTGTGTTTTTTGATTCCCTTCTATATCAAAAAAAGATTTATACACTTTTTTTGGAGTTTTTCCCATATGTCCATATACAGATGTTTCCGAATACATTGGTTGACGTAATTTTAATCTTTTTTCTATAGCATAAGGACGTAAATCAAAAATTTTTTTGATATTTAATGCAATATTTTTATGGTTTATTTTGGATTTACCATAGGTATTTACAGAAATACCGATGGGTTCTGCAATACCGGCAGCGTAAGATATTTGGATAAGCAATTCATCTGATATTCCTGCTGCTACCAAGTTTTTGGCTATGTGTCTAGCAGCATAAGCCCCAGATCTATCCATTTTAGATGGATCTTTTCCAGAAAAAGCTCCTCCTCCATGAGATCCTCTTCCACCGTAAGTATCTACTATAATCTTTCGTCCGGTAAGACCAGTATCCCCATGAGGTCCTCCAGTTACAAATTTTCCTGTTGAATTAATGTAATATTTTGTTTTATCCGTAAATAATTTTTTTACATTTTTTATATTATTCATTACTCTTGGTATGAGAATATTCTTAATATCATCAACTATGCGTTGATGCATTTTTTCTTTCGTATCAAATTCATCATGCTGAGTTGAAATGACAATAGCGTGAATATGTACTGGTACATTTGCATCAGAATATTCTAAAGTGACTTGAGATTTAGCATCTGGACGTAAATAAGTCATTTTTTCTCCTTCATTTCGAAGATATGAAAGTTCCTTTAATATATGATGTGATATTTCTAACGATAAAGGCATATAATTTTCCGTTTCTTTTACCGCATAACCAAAAACAATACCTTGATCTCCAGATCCTTGTTCTTCTTTTGTTGATCTTTGAATTCCCTCTAATAAATCCAAAGATTGTTCTTGAATAGAAGAAAGAACTCCACAAGAATCCGCATTAAACCTATATTCATTTTTTGTGTACCCTATTTTTCTAAGGATATCACGAGCTATTTTTTTAACGTTTACCCAAGTTTTAGAATTAACTTCTCCAGATAATATAATTTGTCCCGTGGTGACTAAAGTTTCTATAGCTACTTTTGCATTTGGATCATACGCTAAAAAATGATCTAATATAGAATCAGATATTTGATCTGAAATCTTATCAGGATGACCTTCCGATACAGATTCGCTGGTAAATAAATAAGCCATTTTTAGGACTAAAAAGTGTTTTATTTATAATGAATTTCCTAATTTCTAATTTGATTCTGAATTTTAATGGATTCTTGATGCAATAACTGAAAAATCCCTTCAAGTAATTCTTCAGAAATTCCTAAACTTTTTCCTAAATTTAAAGATTTTTTCATAATATCTTTCCATCTACTGGGTTGAAGAATCGCAATATCTGAAGTTTTTTTTAAAACACCTAATTTTTTGGAAATGTTCATTCTTTCTGCTAAAAGCGCAATAATATTTTCATCTAATTCATCAATTAAAATTCTGAAAGAATCTAATTCACTTTTTTGATCACATTTTTCGATATTTGTTAATGTTTTTAACATTTCCAAAAGATTTTCGGGAGTCATTTGTTGTTGAGCATCGCTCCAAGCATGATTAGGATCACAATGACTCTCTATCATTAATCCATCATATTGAAAATGATAAGCTTTTTTTGCTATATCAAAAATTCCCTCTTTATTTCCACAAATATGTGAAGGATCACATAAAATAGGGATTCTAGGAATAAGGGTTCTCAAGTTTAACAAAAGATTCCAATTCGGTTGATTCCGATATTTTGAGTTTTTGTAGGTATAAAACCCACGATGGATAACTCCCAATTTTCTAATTCCTTTCCCCAATAAACGTTCTAAAGCTCCTATCCATAATTCTATATCAGGATGAATCGGATTTTTTACTAAAATAATTCTATGATTTTCTCCTTCTAGAGCATTCGCTATTTCTTGAATCGTGAAAGGACTAGCCGTACTCCTAGCTCCTATCCAAAGAATATCTATATCAAAAGAAATGGCTAATTTCACATGTTCTGCATTAGCTATTTCTGTAGCTACCATTAGACCCGTATTTTTTTTAACTTTGCGAAGCCATTTTAATCCTTCTTTTCCAATTCCCTCAAAATTATTAGGTTTTGTTCTAGGTTTCCATATTCCAGCTCTAAATACTTGAACATAGGAAGAATTCAATCTATTGGCTGTTTTCAATATTTGTTGTTCACTTTCTGCACTACAAGGACCAGATATAATGAAAGGTTGATTCCATGTATCAATCCAAGATCTGTCTATACTATTGTTCAATTTTTCCATCTCCATACATTATACATTTAATTTACACATATTTTTTATTTTTTATATCGTTTGCTTTTTTCATATATTGATCTATTTTGTGAAATTCTTTGTTTATTAAATGATTCCGAAATTTATTTAAATGATCAATATAAAGATCTATAGCTTGAATCATATTTTCTCTATTTGAAATAAAAATAGGCAACCATGTTTCAGGTTTACTTTTTGCTAAACGTGTAGTTGAATCTAATCCACTTCCCATCATATTATTAAATATTTTTTTTTCATTTTTAAATTTTTTTAAAACGGTGCTAGCTAAAGAAAAAGAAACCACATGAGGTAAATGAGATATATAAGCAATATATAAATCATGTTCTTTAGAGGTCATATAAATTATACGCATGTTCATAATAGAATAGATTTTTGTAGCAACTGATATTGCATCTGGAGCACTGAATTCAGAATCACAAATGATGCATTTTTTTTGATAAAACAAATCAGAAGAAGCTGAAATTGGTCCCGAATTTTCAATTCCTGCTATTGGATGTGAAGCTACAAAACGACTTCTTTTAGGATGAGAATAAATACGATTACAAATATCATATTTAGTAGATCCAGTATCTAATATAACTGTATCCGTACGGATATTATTCAGAATACTTGGAAGTATTTTATCTATTCCATTAACAGGAATAGATAAAATAATTACTGAAGATCGCGTTATAAGATCCTGTAAAGAAGTGATTTCATCCACAATTCCAAGTTTTACAGCATATAAAGCATTTTCTTTATTAGAATCTGTTCCTATAAATTTATTTCCATAATTGGATTTTCTCAATCCCAAACTAATGGATCCTCCAATTAATCCTAATCCTATTATTCCAATATTCATGAAAAAATTCTATTTTTTGCTTGTTCCAAAATTTTTACGGGACAACACATAGAAAACCTTACATATCCTTTTCCATTATGACCAAATACTCTACCAGGAGTGACAAATATGCGATAAGTTTTGAGAAACTTATCTGACCATATATGATCATTTTGAT
This sequence comes from Blattabacterium sp. DPU, assembly GCF_011290385.1. Taxonomy (NCBI): domain Bacteria; kingdom Pseudomonadati; phylum Bacteroidota; class Flavobacteriia; order Flavobacteriales; family Blattabacteriaceae; genus Blattabacterium; species Blattabacterium sp. DPU. The sequence goes on along the minus strand of NZ_CP049785.1, from coordinate 402,855 downwards.
CTAAATCAGTGATTTTTGCCCAAACAAATATTCCCGAACTTTTTTTGGAATATTTTAAATTTAAATAATCACATATTTCCCATATAATTTTTCTTCGTTTAAGATATTCCATATTAAGTTTTTCAATCCATTCTGAGTCATGATTCATTGCTTCTATAGCTCCAATTTGGATGGGATAATACATGCCAGAATCCATTTGACTTTTGATTTTCAATATATTATTAATAAATTCCTTTTTTCCTATTATCATTCCAACACGCCATCCAGGCATATTATAACTTTTACTTAAAGAATTCAATTCCAAAGCTATATCTTTAGCCCCTTTTATATTAAAAATACTTAAAGGCTGTTTATTATTTAATATAAAACTATAAGGATTGTCATGAACAAGTAATACACGATTTTTTTTTGCGAATAGAACAATTTCTTCTAATTTATCAAAAGGAATTGTGGCTCCAGTAGGCATGTGAGGATAATTAATCCACATTATTTTTGCCTTTATTTTGTATAAATTTTCCAATATAGGAATCCAATTTTCATACTCATAAAGATTATAATAAATAATTTTTGCTTCTAAAAGTTTTGATATTGAGGAATAAGTAGGATATCCAGGATCGGGAATTAATACCTCATCTCCTTTATTTAAATAAGACATGCTTATATGCATAATCCCTTCCTTAGACCCCATTAATGGTAAAATTTCATTTTTATAGTCAATATCAACTTGATATACTTTTTTATACCAATTAGAAATAGCACTACGTAAAGCTTCTATTCCAATATAGTTTTGATAACTATTAGCATGCTTTAATTCTGATGCTTTTTTCATGTTATGTACAACCCCATATGGAGGAAGAAGATCAGGATTTCCTATTCCTAAATTAATGATTTTCAATCCTTTTTTTTCAAGTTTTCGAATTTCCTTCATTTTTTCTGAAAAAAAATATTCCGATATTTGATAGGTTCTTTTTGCTGCTATAATCATTACATTAGGATATTATTCTACCATTTTGATATTCTCCCATAATATATAATTGATGAAGACAGGGAATTTTTTGTATTTGTTTTTTCATTTTTTCATAATCTCGTATATTATTGAATATAATATCTACATAAAATGAATATTCCCAAGGTCTTTGTATAATAGGAATGGATTGTATTTTTGTCATGTTAATTCCAATACTAGATATAATACTCAATACTTGAGATAAACTACCAGTAGTATGCAACATTTTAAATATTAATGAAGCTTTATTAAAATAATTATTTTCTTTTTTATAAGAATTTTTAATAATGAAAAATCTAGTAAAATTACTGGCAATTGTTTGTATATTTTTATAAAGAATCTCCAACCCATATTCTTTAGCCGCATTTTCAGACGCAATTGCGGCTAAATCCTTTTTCTTGCATATAGAAATATATTTAGCAGCAGCAGCTGTATCTGAATATTCAGATATTTTTATATAAGGATGGGCATCTATGAATAATTCACATTGTAAAATAGCCATAGGATGAGAATATATTTCCTTAATATTTTCTATATTTTGTCCGGGTTTAGCCATCAGATGATGTTGTATTGGCATATATATTTCTCCCACTATTTTTAAATTATATTCAGATAAAAGACTGTAATTTGTCAATATCGTCCCAGCTATGGTATTTTCTATAGCCATAACACCAATATCTACATCAGATTTTGCGACAGAAATAGATAATTCCCTAAAAGAAGAACATTCCATTAACTTATAATTACATCCTTCAAAATATCTGGAAACAGCTGCATGATGAAAACACCCCTTAATCCCTTGTATCGCTATTTTTTTCATGAAACAAAAAAAAGATTGAATTACTATCAATCAAGCGGAAAAATTTGAAGCAAATATAAAAAATTATTCTATTTTTCACAATTTTTTAAATTTTTCACAATTAAAATGATCAAATATGAATTGATAACAAAAAGATTAAAACGGTTAACTTTATGTTTTCGTATTCTACTATTTCATTATGCAAAAAAAAAAATCTTCTATAGGATGGAGGAATGAAAACAAGCACCCTTCTCTTTCGGAAGTTTTTTCTTCCGTTTCTGTTCCTAAACAGAAAGGAATATGGAAAAAACTTTTTGCTTTTACTGGACCAGGTTTATTAATTGCTGTAGGATATATGGATCCAGGGAATTGGGCTACAGATATAGCTGGAGGGGCTAAATTTGGTTATATGCTTTTATCCGTTATTTTTATTTCCAATTTTTTTGCCATTATTTTGCAACATTTAGCTTTAAAAATAGGAATTGTTTGTGAAAGAGATTTAGCTCAAGCTTGTAGAGATCATTATTCCCCTTTTGTTAGTTTTATTTTATGGATATTATGTGAAATCGCTATTGCTGCTTGTGATTTAGCGGAAATTATTGGTTCCGTATTAGCCTTGAAATTACTTTTTGACATTCCTATTACATGGGGGGTATTAATTACAGCTATAGATGTTTTAATTATTTTATTTTTTCAATATAAAGGGTTTAGATACATCGAAAGTGTAGTTGCTGCTTTAATTTTTACAATTTTAGTTTGTTTTAGTTTCGAAATTATTAGTTCAAAACCTGAAATTTTTCCCATATTAAAAGGAATTGTTCCGAACCCAGAAATTATGAAGAATTCACATTCTTTTTATATATCTATAGGAATATTAGGAGCTACGGTAATGCCTCACAACCTTTATCTTCACTCAAGTATCATACAAACAAGAAATTATCCACGTACTATTGAAGGGAAAAAAATGGCTATAAAATATGCAACGATAGACAGCACTTTATCTTTATCCTTAGCATTTTTTATCAATGCAGCTATATTAATTATATCTGCAGCAACTTTTCATAAAGCTGGACATACAGAAGTCGCAGACATTATGGATGCACATAAACTTTTAACTCCTATTCTAGGTTCTAGCTTAGCTGGAGTTTTTTTTGCATTAGCTTTATTAGCATCAGGACAAAATTCAACATTAACTGGAACTCTAGCTGGACAAATAGTTATGGAAGGGTTTCTTAATATAAAATTGAAACCTTGGATTCGAAGATTAATAACGAGACTTATAGCTATTGTTCCAGCTATGATTGCCTCTATGATTTATGGAGAAAAAGGAACAACTGAATTATTAATAATTAGTCAAATTATTTTATCAGTACAACTTAGTTTTGCCGTTATTCCATTAGTAAATTTTACAGGAGATTCTGAAAAAATGGGTCCATTTGTTAATGGTCCTATTTTAAAAATATCAGCTTGGACTATTACCATTATCATTGTATTGCTAAATTTATTTTTATTATATAATACTTTATTAGGTTATTAGGATTGGGAATAGGATAATACTTCAAAATTTAACGTAAATTCGCGTTTCCGATGTAATCGTATATTTGCCTTATGTTTTCCTATTGTTTTAATTATTTTATTTCCAGGTATTCTAATAAATTTTTTATTTATAGAAATTCCTTCTTGATCCAAAACTTTCATTAGGTATTGATTGTTAATAGAACCGAAAAGTTTTCCTCCTTTACCTACCTTAATTGGGATTTTAAGGGTTAATTTTCTTAATTTATCTTCTATTTCTTTTGATTTTTCAATTAAAAAACTTTCTTTTCTAGAACGTTGTTTCAATATTTCATGAGTGTTTTTTATAGTTCCAGGTAACGCTAAAACAGCATATCCCTTAGGAATTAAATAATTTCTAGCATAACCAGGTTTTACATCTAATTCATCATATTGAAAGCCTAAATTTTCTATATCTTTTTTTAGAATAATTTTCATTTTATCTTAAATCATCTGTAACAAAAGGTAAAAGTCCAAGATGCCTACATCTCTTAATAGCTGCATTTAATTTATTTTGATTTTTTTGTAAAGTACCTGTAATACGCCGTGGTAAAATTTTTCCTTGCGCATTTAGAAATTTTATTAAAAATGTAGGATCTTTATAATCTATATATTTAATATTTATTTGTTTAAAAAAGCAATATTTTTTTTCTACTTTAGTTTCTATTTTAATAGGAGATAAATATCTTAATTCATTATCTACTGCTTGTTTTACATGTTTATGGTTTTCCTCTAATATCACAATTTTTCGTCTTTTTTTAACAATTTTTTTCTTCTTTTTTCAGCATATTCTATTCCATTTTTATTTAATTTTACAGTCAAGAAACGTAAAATACGCTCATCTTGTCTTAATTTCAATTCTAAATCAGAAACTAAATCAGAATTGAACAAAAATTCAAATAAATGATAACAACCACTTTGTTTTCTTTGAATGGAATAAGCTAGTTTTTTTAATCCCCAATGTTCCTGATGAACTATTTTTCCTTTTTTTTGTATGATATAATTTTCATATTCTTTTGCTGTTTTTTTTGCTTGATCATCAGATAATATAGGAGTTATTATTATAATATTTTCATAATGTTGAAACATTGAATTTTTTTTACCAAAATGTAAATCTATATTTTTATGTTCTTTTTTCAAAAACATTCTAAATTTTTTCTTTGACTTGATTGATCAGTTTTTCGATACGTATAATGCTTTCTTTTTTACCTAGCATTTCTAAAATTATGAAAATATCAATTCCTTTAAGCATACCAACTAAAGCTAAACGAAATAATTGCATGATTTTATGTTTATTTTTTATTGTTTGAAACAAAAATTTCAAATTTATAGACGTAAACTGATTCATATTATATAATAATATTTTGATTTTATCCAATTGTAGAATGGTATTTTCATGACAAATTTTATTGAAAAAATTAGTATCATAAGAACTAGGAGAAATAAAAAAATAAAAAGAATGTTCCCATATTTCATGAATAAAATGAATTCTATCCATTGTTAAATAGATTACTTTCCATATGTAATCTATTTGGCATGAAATAGAACGAATTTTGATCTGTTTCAAAAGAAATGCAAATATTTCTTCTTTTTTTTCATGTAAATGTTTTTTATTGAACCAATTTGCTTTTTTGATATCAAAATAAACACCAGACTTGGTTATTTTTTCTAAAGAAAACAAATTGATTAATTCTTGTAAAGAAAAAATTTCCCTTTCGATTCCAGGATTCCATCCTAATAAAGCTAACATATTCACAAATGCTTCAGGTAAATAACCTAATTCTCTATATCCTGGTATGATAATTTTGGATTTTGGAATTTTCCATTGTATAGGATATATAGGAAAATTGAAGTGATCCGTATTTCTTTTGCTAATTTTTCCTTTTCCATTATTTCTTAAAATCAGAGGTAAATGTGCAAAATGAGGAGGGATCCAACCCAAAGCCCTATATAACAATATATGTAAAGACATGGATGGTAGCCATTCTTCTCCTCTAATCACATGAGTTATTTTCATTAAATAGTCGTCTATTGTATTAGCTAAATGATAAGTAGCTTCTCCATCCGATTTTAACAAAATTTTATCGTCTAAGTGATCTGTATTAACTATTATATTGCCACGTATGATATCATACATTTTCAATTTTTTTCCAGGTTCTATTTTAAATCGAATCACATAAGGACAAAATCGCAATTTATCATGTAATTGTTTTTTTGTCATAGTTAAAGAATTATTCAAATCCATTCTAATTCTAGAATTATAAGAAAAAGTTAATCCACGATGATGATATTCTTTTCTTTTATCATCAAGATCTTGATCTGTGTCGAAAGCATAATAAGCATTCCCTTTTTTTAATAATTCATTAATATACATACGATAAATATTCCTTCTTTTAGATTGATAATAGGGATAATAATCTCCTCCATACCCTACTCCTTCATCAGGTTCTATGTGGCACCATTTTAATGTTTCTAAAATATATGATTCAGAATTTTCAACAAATCTTTTTTGATCCGTATCTTCTATTCTAAGAATAAATGTCCCACCATGTTTTTTAGCAAAGAGATAATTATATAATGCGGTTCTAATTCCACCTAAATGAAGCGGACCTGTAGGACTAGGAGCAAAACGAACTCTTACAGAATGTTGTGACATAATTTTTAATATTCATCTTATTTTCCAATACAAAATTTTGAAAAAATATTTTTCAGTATATCTTCACTTGTAATTTCTCCCGTAATTTCTCCTAAATACCGTAATGCCTCTTTAATATATATTGATACTAAATCAACTGAAAATCCTTTATTCAAAGCTTCATGTGCTAATAAAAGTTCTTGTAATGAAAATTTCAAAGCTTCATAATGTCTATATTGTGTAACTACTATTCTTTTTTCTTTTAATTTATCCAAAAATAAATAACTTAAAACATGTAAAACTTTTTTTACTTCATGATAATTTTTGGCCGAAATTTTAAAAAAATAAGGAATCTTTGATTTGAAATTTTCAAAATCTTGAAAAGAAGATATGTCTGATTTATTCGCTATGACAAAAATATTTTTTAATGGATATTTTTTTGAAATTTTTTGAATATTACTGATTATTTTTTTTTCTTTTTTACTAGAAGAATCAAAAATATATAATATGACTTGAGCTTCTTCTATTTTTTTCATGGTTTTTTTCACTCCCATAGTTTCTATAGGGTCTTTAGTTTTTCTAATTCCTGCTGTATCTATAAAATGAAAAAGAATTCCATTTAAAATAATTTCTCCTTCCACACAATCTCTAGTTGTTCCTTCTATATGGGATATAATAGAACGGTCTTCTTGAATAACCTGATTAAAAAAAGTAGACTTTCCTACATTCGGTTCTCCAATAATGACCACATAAATTCCTTTTTTTATAGCATTTCCTAACGAAAAAGATTCAATTAAATCTTTTAAAGATCCTTCTAATTCTTGTAAAAAAGAAAAAAGTTCTGATCTTTTAGCAAAAATCACATTTTCTTCAGAAAAATCCAATTCCAGTTCTAGTAAAGATGCAAAATCCAATAATTTTTTTCTTAACTTATTAATAGAGTGAGACAATGTCCCCTTAATCTGTAGTAAAGATATTTCATGAAAAATTTTATTTTCAGATATAATTAAATCAGCTATAGCTTCAGCTTGTAATAAATCTAATTTATGATTTATAAAAGCACGAAAAGTAAATTCTCCTGGACGAGCCAAACGTATTCCTTTTCTAATGACTAACTGCAAAATCTGTTGTTGAATATAATAAGATCCATGACAAGAAATCTCTATCATATTTTCTCCTGTATAAGAAAAAGGAGATTTAAAAATAGAAACTAAAACTTGATCTAATACATTATTATTTTCTGCCACAATATATCCTAAATGAATAGTATGTGTAGGTTGGTCTTTCAGTTTTTTTCCAGGTTTAACAGAAATAAAAATGTTTTCAACAGTAGATATAGAATTTTTCCCAGAAATACGAATAACAGAAATAGCGCTAGATCCAATAGGAGTAGCTAAAGCAACAATGGTTTCTTCATCTAAATCTAACATAAATAAAAAAGAAAAAAACGACAAAATTATGTTCTGTAAAATAAGTATTTTTTTGAAATTTGCATCATTTTAATTTCATCATATGGGAACTTTTTACAAATTTTACCGTATTTTTCAAAATACTCTTAAAAATTTATATGTAGAACCTAAAGAAGTAGAAAATATCTTTTTTTTACTCACTACCCATATTTTTAAATGTGATAAAACAACAATTTTATTGCGATTGAGTAGAAAAGAAAAAATCAATTTTTTGACTTACAATAAATTAATAAAAAAATTATGGGAATTAAAAAAAAACAGACCTATACAATATGTAATTGGGAAAGCCTATTTTTTTGGAATGAAATTTATAGTGAATGAAAAAGTATTCATTCCAAGACCAGAAACAGAAGAACTTGTATACTGGATTCTACAGGATCATAAAGATGACAAGGAGAATCCGATTCGAGTATTTGATATTGGAACAGGAAGTGGATGTATTAGTATTACTTTAAAAAAAAAAAACCTGAAATTGTACATATTTATGCCATAGACTCTGATCCAGAAGCTCTTGACATAGCTAAAAAAAATGCAAAATTACATAATGTAAAAATTTCATTAAAAAATGTGGATATTTTGAAAAATGAAATGAATACATACTCAAAAATGAATTATATTAATATTATCGTAAGTAATCCTCCTTATATCAGATTATCTGATAAAAAATTTCTACATCCAAATATTGTTCAATATGAACCTTATCAAGCTTTATTTGTTCCTGACGAAGACCCTTTGATTTTTTATAAAAAAATTTCTTTTTGGATCAAAAAAAGATTTACTGGGATTGTTTTTGTTTATTTTGAAATAAATCAATTGATTTATTTAGACATTATTGATTTTTTGAAAAAAATAGGATTTTTAAATATAGAAATAAAAAAAGATTTCCAAGGTTTTTTCAGAATGGTTCGCGCAGTTTATTACGCAAAAAAATAAAAACAATATGGATAAAAAAATAGAAAAAAAAATAGATCAACTCAGAAAAGAGTTGTTAAAATATAATGATCAATATTATAATTTGGGTATTTCAGAAATATCAGATTTCCATTTTGATAAAAAGTTAAAAAATTTATTTTTGTTAGAAAACAAATATCCTGAATTTCAGGATTCAACTTCTCCTACAATGAAAATAGGAGCTAAAATTCATAAAACGGATTCTATTTCAACTGTTTATCATAAATACAAAATGTACTCTATTCAAAATACCTATTCTAAAAAAGAATTAACGATTTGGAAAAAAAAAATCAGAAAATCAGTTCATTCTTTATCTTTTGTATGCGAACCAAAATATGATGGAGTATCTATTAATTTAATTTATAAAAATGGATTTTTAACAAATGCAGGAACTCGTGGTAATGGAGAAAAAGGAGAAAATGTCACAAAAAATATAAAAATGATAAAATATATTCCTCTAAAATTAAGAGGGAATAACTATCCTACGTATCTCGAAATACGTGGAGAAATTTTTATACCTATAAAAAATTTTATAAAAATCAATAAAAAACGTATCAAAAATGGCAAAAATCCTTATTCAAATCCTAGAAATACGGCTAGTGGAACACTAAAAATTCATGATTCTCAAGAAGTACAGAAAAGAGATTTATTTTGTATAGCATTTCATGTAGTAGGAAATCATTTACCTTTTGATACACAATATGAAGCGATAAAATACATAAAATATTGGGGGTTTCAAGTCCCGACACCGGCACGTTTTTGCAGAAACATTGAGGATGTTTTCCACTTTATAGATTTATTGAAAAAATGTCAAAATCAACTTACTTATCAGATAGATGGAATAGTAATTAAAGTCAATGAATATAAAAATCAATCTATTTTAGGATTTACCAATAAATATCCACGTTGGGCTATTGCCTATAAGTTTAGACAAAAATTGTCCGAAACTAAATTATTAAATATTACGTTTCAAGTAGGACGTACGGGAATCGTTACTCCTGTAGCCAATGTAATTCCTATTTCTATTTCTGGAACAAAAGTCAAAAGAGTTACACTTTATAATGAAAATTTTATACAAAAAATGGGAATTCATTATAAAGATATACTATTATTAGAAAAAGGAGGGAATATCATTCCAAAAGTAACAGAAATAAACATAAAAAAAAGATCGAGTAAAACCTTCCCTGTATTTTTTTTAAAAAATTGTCCATCATGCAATAGTGTTTTAATAAAAAAAAATGAATTATTTTATTGTCCCAATCAAAACTGTTTTTCTCAAAAAATAGAAAAAATAATACACTTTGTAAGTGTTATGAATATCAAAAAAATTGGAGAAAAAATGATTAATAAACTATATAAAAAAGGTTTTTTATATAATTTTTATGATTTATATAAATTGAAAAAAGAAGAATTACTTCAAATTGATGGAGTTCAAGAAAAATTGGCATGTGGTATTTTGAATAATATAGAAAAATCAAAAGAAAATCCCTATTACAGAGTGTTATTTTCCTTAGGAATTCGTCATGTAGGAGAATATATTTCAAAAAAATTAACAGAAAATTTCTGGGACATCAATTCTTTGATGCATACAAATTATAATCATTTAATTTCTATTTCTGGAATAGGAAAAAAAATTGCAAAAAGTATCATTACTTATTTTTCAATTACGGAACATAAAAACATAATTCAAATGTTTGTTAAATATGGATTACATATTTCTAATCGTTCTACGATGAAAAGATATTCTTTGATTGAAGGAAAATCTTTTGTATTTACAGGAAAATTATCTTGTATGACTCGTCAAGAAGCTAAAAATATAGTAGAATTTTTAGGTGGAAGCGTATATAATACTGTCAATAATAAAATTAATTTTATAGTAGTTGGAAAAAATTTTGGTTCCAAATTAAAAGAAAGCATGAAAAAAAATAATATAAAAATATTGACAGAACATATTTTTTTAGATATGCTTCAAAAAGAAAAAAAATCAAAATAAATCAATTTTTAACAATTGTTAATACTTAATTTAAGTAGATATAGATGGTTTTGTTTTTCATATAGAAAACAGTATATTTAATTAGTGGGATTGATTCATCTAAATATAGAGTTAATCCATCATTTAAGTAAGAAATCTATTTTTTTTATGTTATTAAAAAATATATTTACAGAATCTGGATTTGAGTCTGAAGCTGAATTTATACCCTTAATGAGTCAAGATGAAGAGGATCAGTTACTTAAAGACGATGTTCCTGAACAATTATGTATTTTAACAGTAAGAAATATGGTTTTGTATTCTGGAATTGTTTTTCCAATTATAGCAGGAAAAAGTGGATCCATACAATTGTTACAAGATGCTTATGGATTAGATAAAACAGTTGGAGTATTAACACAAAAAAATTCTGGTATAGAAAATCTTAGTGAAAAAGATTTATATTCCATTGGAACGGTTGCTAAAATACTGAAATTATTGAAAATGCCTGATGGAAATACTACTGTTATTTTGCAGGGAAAAAGAAGATTTAAAGTAAATCGTTTTATTCAAAATGATCCATATTTTAAAGCAGAAATTATAGCGTTAGAAGAAAATAAACCTTCCTGTAAGGATAAGGAATACCTTGCTTTAGTAGAATCTATAAAAGAAATCGCTATAAAAATTATTCAAGATAATCCCAATATTCCATCAGAAGCAAGCATTGCTATTCGCAATATAGAAAGTCCTTCTTTTTTAATAAATTTTGTAGCAGCTAATATGAATTTAGCGACTAGAGACAAACAAAAATTGTTAGAATATGATGATTTGAAAAAAAGAGCTATGGAAACATTACGTTTTCTAAATGTAGAACATCAACAAATTAAATTAAAAAATGATATTCAATCCCGTGTTCGTAGTGATATGGATCAGCAACAGAGAGAATATTTTTTGCATCAACAAATTAAAGCCATACAAGAAGAACTAGGAGATATTTCTTATGAGAAAGAGATAGATGAAATGCGTGCTAAAGCTTCCAGAAAAAAATGGCCAAAAGAAGCGAAAAAACAATTTGATAGGGAATTACTAAAAATGCAAAGAACGAATCCTCAAATGCCAGAATATACGGTACAGAGAAATTATCTGGAATTAATGATTGATCTTCCTTGGGGAAGGTACTCAAAAGATAATTTTGATTTAGAATATGCACAAAAAATATTAGATAGAGATCATTATGGACTAGAAAAAGTAAAAGAACGTATTATCGAATATTTAGCTGTATTAAAATTAAGGGGAGACATGCGTTCTCCTATTTTATGTTTTTATGGTCCCCCTGGAGTAGGAAAAACTTCTTTAGGAAGATCTATAGCTACCGCACTGAAAAGAAAATACGTTCGTATTTCTTTGGGAGGATTGCATGATGAATCAGAAATTAGGGGACATAGAAGGACTTATATAGGAGCGATGCCAGGTAGGTTATTACAATCTATTAGAAAAGTGGGAACTTCAAATCCTGTTTTTGTGATAGATGAAATAGATAAAATGGGGATAGGGACAAATGGAGATCCTTCTTCCGCCATGTTAGAAGTATTAGATCCTGAACAAAATACTTCGTTTTATGATAATTTTTTAGAAATGGGGTATGATTTATCAAAAGTATTGTTTATTGCCACGGCAAATTCTCTTTCCCATATTCAACCAGCTCTAATAGATAGAATGGAGGTCATAGAAATGAACGGATATACTGTAGAAGAAAAAACACAAATTGTAAAAAAACACATATTACCTAAACAATTTAAAGAAAATGGATTAAAAAAATCAGATTTAGTACTTGGAACAAAAGAAATAGAAAAAGTGATTGAAAGTTATACAAGAGAATCTGGATTGAGAACTTTAGAAAAACATATTGCTAAATTAGCACGTTATGTTGCTAAACATATTGCTATGAACAAAAAATATGTAAAACGTTTAAGCATTGAAAAAATAGAAAATATTCTTGGAATTCCAAATGATCCAGATCGTTATGAAGAACATAATGTTCCAGGAGTAGTAACTGGTTTAGCTTGGACTCATTTTGGTGGAGATATTTTATATATTGAATCCAGTTTATCTAAAGGAAAAGGTCATTTAAGTATTACTGGAAATTTAGGAGAGGTGATGAAAGAATCTGCAACAATTGCTTTACAATATATTAAAGCTCATTATAAAGAATTTAACATAGATCCTATAATGTTTGAAGAAAAAAATGTGCATGTTCATGTTCCTGAAGGGGCAGTACCTAAAGATGGTCCATCTGCAGGAATAACAATGTTAACATCTCTAGTCTCAAGCTTTACTAAAAGAAAGTTGAGACCTCATTTAGCTATGACAGGAGAAATCACTTTAAGAGGGAAGGTTCTTCCCGTTGGAGGAATTAAGGAAAAAATTCTAGCAGCTAAACGTGCTAATATTAAAGAAATTATCCTTTCACAGGATAATAAAAAAGATATAGAAGAAATTAAACAAGAACACTTAAAAGGATTAACTTTTGATTATGTTAAAAATATGAATGATGTGATCCATTTAGCTTTATTGTAAATTATATGATACATGGATTAGAAAATAAGAGTGTCCCAGTTCATAGAGAATATTTAATTAAACTTGCAAAAAAATATGGCACTCCACTTTACGTATACGATTCTTGCAAAATAAGGAAACAATATCTCAAGATGAAAAATGCTTTTAGTGGTATAAAAAATTTAATCATTAATTATGCCTGTAAAGCTAATACTAATCTGAATATATTAAAATTTTTACAAAAATTGGGAAGCGGATTAGACACTGTGTCTATTCAGGAAGTTGAACTAGGATTAAAAGCAGGTTTTAATCCTAGAAAAATTATATTCACACCTAATTGTGTTTCTATTCAAGAAATAAAACAAGCAGTAGAATTCGGAGTTAGAATAAATTTAGATAATCTATCCATTTTAGAACAATTTGGAGAATATAATCCTGATTATGCTATAGGAATCAGAATTAATCCGCATATTATGGCAGGAGGAAATTCTAAAATTTCAGTAGGACATATTGATTCTAAATTTGGTATTTCTTACTATCAAATTCCTCATATGAAAAGGATATTAAAGAATACCGGACTTAAAATAGAAGGATTTCATATGCATACAGGATCTGATATTTCAGACATTCAAGCTTTCTTATTAGGGTCTCAAGTATTGTTTCAAATAGCTATAGATTTTCCAAATCTTGATTATATTGATTTTGGAAGTGGGTTTAGAGTTCCATATACAAAAAATGATGTAAAAACGGATCTAACTTCTTTAAGTTCCTCTATTACAGAAAAATTTGAAGATTTCTGTAAAAATTATGGAAGTCAAATTACTTTAATTTTTGAACCAGGAAAATTCATAGTTAGTGAATCTGGATATTTTTTAGTCAGTGTCAATGTTATTAAACACACGATTTCTACTGTATTTGCTGGAGTAGATTCAGGTTTTAATCATTTTCTTCGTCCTATGTTTTATGATGCTTATCACTGTATTGAAAATATTTCTAATCCCAATGGTCGTTTTCGTTTTTATACAGTAGTAGGATATATTTGTGAATCAGATACTTTTGGATTGAATAGAAAAGTTAAAGAAATCCGTGAAGGAGATATTTTATGCATTAAAAATGCGGGAGCCTACTGTTTTTCTATGTCTTCTAATTATAATTCTCGTTATAGACCTTCTGAAGTTATGATTTTTAATGGAAAAGATTTTCTTATCAGAAAAAGAGAAACAATGCAAGATCTTTTGAGAAACATAGTAGACATACACATATAGGGAGAGATGGCAGAGTGGTTAATTGCGGCGGTCTTGAAAACCGTTGAGGGGAATCCCTCCGGGGGTTCGAATCCCTCTCTCTCCGCTATTTTTCGTAAATAACTATTGTTGTATTTTTTCTAGTTTTTTTATTTGTTTTTCAATACTTTCGTTAGTTATTTTTTGAAATAAAAATGAGGTATTGCCTAATACATGTCCGGGACATAATATTTCTTTTATATTTTTTATTTGATTCCAAAAAAAAGTTTTCAATTGAAGTATGTCTAACAATTTTTTTGCTGTATGTGGAAGAAAAGGTTCCGCTAATTGAGCCAATGTCCCAACAATTTGCAACGATACATAAAGTATCGTATTGACACGTTTTTCTTGTTTATTATTCCAAGGTTCTTCTTCTGTTAAATATTTATTTCCTAGTCTAGCTAAATCCATAAAACATGCTAAGGATTCTCTAAATTGATAGGATTCAATTAAATTACCTATATATTCTGGATAATTTTTAATTTTTTTTAAAATGTTTTTATCCTTTATAGATAACATTTCAGGATAAGGAACAACACCTTTATTGTGTTTTTGTGTTAAAGTTAAACTTCTATTCACAAAATTTCCTAATATAGCAACCAATTCAGTATTATTTTTTTTTTGAAAATCTTTCCAATTAAAATTATTATCTTTTTTTTCAGGCATATTAGCTATAAGAATATAACGAAGTGTATCCTGTTGATTTGGAAAATCTTTTAAATATTCATGACCCCATACTGCCCAATTTTTAGAAGTTGATATTTTTTTATTTTCTAAATGAAGAAATTCATTAGCCAATATTTGATCTGGAAGGATATATTCACTATTACATGCTTTAAGTATAACTGGAAAAATAATGCAATGAAAAACAATATTATCTTTTCCTATAAATTGAATTAATTTTGTTTTTTCATCTTTCCAATAAGGTTCCCAATCTATTTTTGTTTTTTTAGCCCATTCTATAGTAGCAGAAATATATCCTATAGGAGCTTCAAACCATACGTACAAAACTTTTTCTTTATTGTTCGGAACAGGAACTCCCCAATTTAGATCTCTTGTTATAGCACGAGGTTTTAATCCTTGATTTAACCAAGATTTTGCTTGTCCATATACATTTACTTTCCAATCTTTTTTATGTTTAATTAAAATCCATTTTTCCAAAAATTTTTGATATTGATCTAAAGGAAAATACCAATGTTTAGTTTTTTTTAAAATAGGAAAACTTCCACTTATAGTTGATTTTGGATATATTAAATCTTCAGGTACTAACGTACTTCCACAATTTTCACATTGATCTCCATAAGCTTCTTTATTTTTACAATGTGGGCATGTTCCAGATATATATCTATCCGCTAAGAATTGTTTAGCTTCTTTATCATAATATTGTTCAGATACTTTTTCAAAAATCTTTTTTTTTTCATGAAGTTTTTTAAAAAAATAAGTAGAAATTTCGTGATGAATTTTTGTAGAAGTTCTAGAATAATGATCAAACTGTATTCCAAAATTATTAAAACAATCTTTAATCATATAATGATACTTATTTACTATTTCTTGAGGCGTTTTTTTTTCTTTTTTAGCTTGTATAGCAATAGGGACTCCATGTTCATCCGAAGCACATATAAAAATAACATCTATTTTTTTACGTCTAAGATAACGGACAAAAATATCTGCGGGTAAATAAACGCCGGCCAAATGTCCTATATGAATTGGTCCATTTGCATATGGTAAAGCAGCAGTCACTGTATATTTTTTATATTTATTTGATTTTTTCATAAAATAAAAATTGGTATATGAATAATAATAAAAAATTATTTTTAATTGACGCATATCCCCTTATTTATCAAAGTTATTATGCATATAAACATAATCCTCTTTTCACTTCTAAAGGACTCAATACTTCGCCTATTATAAATTTTACATATTTGTTGATGAACATATTAAATCATGAAAAACCATCCCATATAGCTATTATTTTTGATGACAATCAAGAAACTTCTTTTAGAAAAAAAGAATATGAAAAATATAAAGCACATAGAAAAAAAACACCGGAAGCTATTTGTATGGCTATTCCTTATATTATCAATATTTTAAAAACTTTTCAAATTTCTTTTTGTTATGCTAACAACGGATATGAAGCCGATGATTTTATTGGAACAATAGCTAGAAAAGCAGAAAATAAAGGATATATTGTTTATATAATCACTTTAGATAAAGATTTTTTTCAACTCATAACAGAAAATGTTAAAGTTTATATTCCACCTTTTAAAGGAAATACAAAAAAAATTTGGGGAATAGAAGAAATACAAAAAAAATTTGGGGTTAATCATCCAAAACAAGTTATAGATTTATGGAGTATGATGGGAGATCCTTCTGATAATATACCAGGATTGCCGGGAATTGGAATCAAAAATGCCATAAAATTTGTTCAAAAATATGGAACTATTGAAAAATTATTGAACTCAACTCATGATCTTAACGGAAAAATTAAAGAAAATATTGAAAAAAATAAAAATTTGGGTCTTTTATCAAAAAAATTAATTACTATTGTTACTAATATTCCTTTTTTTTCTTTTCATGAAGAAAAATTTTATGTAAAAAAACCAAATTTGCATTCCATAAAAAAAATATTCGGAGAACTTGAGTTTATAAGATTGTTAAAAAAAGCCCATGAATATTATTCTAAATTTTAGAACAAAAAAGAACTTTACTTTTTTATATAAAATTTATATTTATTCATATAATTCCAAACTTCTGCATGTAACATCGGTTTTATGTTTTTTCCTTCTTGAATAGATTTTCTAATAAAAGAAGAAGATATTTCAATAATTGGAGCTTTCAAAAAAATTATGTTATCCTTTTTATGCTTAAAAACAGAATGAGAAAAAAATCCAATTCTAGGATAAACTAAAATGTCATATTTGTTTAAAATAATTTTATAATTTTTCCATTTATTCAAAGAATAAAATGAATCTTCTCCCAAAAGAATATAATATTGATTTTTGGGATATTTTTTTTCTATTTTAGAAAGTGTATGAATTGTATAAGAAGGAAAGTATCCATATTCAATATCCAAAACACTCATTTTTACATAATCATCAACAGCTATTTTAACCATTTTGATTCTATGTTTATAATCAACAAGATTCTTTTTTTTTTTAATGGATTTTGTGGAGAAACCACAAACCAAACATAATCTATGTCCAAAAATTCTATTATATGATTAGCAATAATTGTATGTCCTAAATGAATAGGATTAAATGATCCAAAATAAAGTCCGATTTTCATACTGACAATAAAAAAAATATCGAGATGCAACTCGATATTTTTTATAATTATTTAAATCTTATTTAAATCATTTTAACACGATAATTAAATCCTAAAATGATAAAATGATTATTCTTATTTTCTTTTTTCATTGAATATAACTTGTAATTTATTATTTGGTTTTGATATGAAAAATAAAAACTAAGATCATTTTTTTTTATAAAAGGTATAAATTCTACACCTCCATAATAAGTATATGCTTTTTGAAACAATTTATTTTTTTCCAAAATATTATTTATTCCTTTTTTATAAGTCCCTATTTCATATACTCCTTTGATAATTAAATTCCATTCTGGAAAAAAGTTATATTTTAATTTTACTAAATAAGTTCCATATTTTATAGGAAAAGAACAATAGTTTTGATTTGATGATTGTAAAATTTTTGCAATTTTTACATTTTTTTCTATATTCTCATTGCTCAATATATAATCTGCTTCTATGGATATAGGTTTCAAATTTAATTTACTACCTAAAGCTAATAATTTCCAAAATATTTTTTTATCATTTTCTTGAAAAATGGAATAGGACCATCTATTTTGAAAGATTTTATTAAAATTCCAATTCCAATTCAAAGAATATCCCATAGGATGATGTTCTTCTTCAACTACACCCACATTTTTTTCCCTTTTTTTCTCCCCATTAACTATTTGAAATTGAAACTCATGATTTTTTATGGGAAGATAAACAAAACTGAATCCAACAGAATTCTCCTTATTTTTATATACATTCGTATAACGATATGCATGATCATAGAAACTATTAGCATATTCCATACTACCAAAAGAAAAAGGTTGTTTTCCAACTAAAAAATAAAGTTTATCGTTCCACTTATACTTTAAATATGCCACATCAACCATTCCATAATTTTCCGTATTTTCATTTTCTGTTTTTTTAAACTGTTTTACAAAACGATAACTAATTTTATCAGTTGCCTTTCCTACTACTTCCAAGCCTAAATAGTCTTCAGAAAAACGAGAACCTTCAGAAAATTCTTTTTTTACTGTTTTTACTGTAGAATTAAGACTACTAGAAAAATCTAAAAATATATTAAAATGAGGATTTTCTTCTACTGTTTTTTTTTTCTTTATAATTTTTGCAAAACTGTGAAAAGAATAAAAAAATCCTAAAAAAAGAATAAGGAAAATAATTTTTGTTTTTTTCATTTTTTTAATTTTATTATTCAATCATAATATATAAAAAACTTTTTTAAACCAAAACAAATAGTTTAAAAAGATTCAATTTTTATCATAACTATATAAAAAAATGGAAACAAATAAAATAAAAAAAAATGATAAAAAAACTTTTAAAACCATTTTTGGATTTTTTTTATTAGGAAATAGTCTTTTTTTGCTTTTAAGTTTTTTTTCTTTTCTTTTTCATTGGAAAAATGATCAAAGTCAACTCGAAAAACTTTTTGATAAAGAAATCATAGCAGAAAATTTGCTTGGAAAAATGGGAGCTATCGTAGCTCACTATTTTATTCATTGTGGAATAGGAATTAGTGCTTTTTCTATTCCTATATTTTTATTTATCACGGGATTAAAAATTCTTTTCATTAAGAAAAAACTGTTGAATAATTTTTACAAATCCACAATATATAAATTGTTATTTTTTAGTATATGGTTTCCCATCTTTTTTTATGTTATTATTCCTGATGAAGGAATATTCAGTGGAATTTTTGGATTTGAAATAGGAAATTATTTGATTCATTTATTTGGAAAAGTAGGATTATATATGCTTCTTTTTACGAGCATCATTTTTTACTTGATCATTATTTTTCGTATCAGTGCTCCAACCATAAAAAATGAAATGAAAAAAAAAATCCAAAATTTTAAAAAAAAAATAGAAACCAAATTACAATTGTGTAATACAAGAATTCTAAATCAACCAAAAAAAAAGAAAAACATTCTTCATTCTATTCTTTATAAAAAAAAGGAAGATTTGTCATATATAAATTTGAAAATCGATTTAGAATCGAATAAAAAAAAAATAATTCAAATCTTGAATTATTATAATATAGAAATATATGAAATAAAAGCGAACATAGGACCTACTATAACTTTATATGAAATATATCCTAAAGTGGGAATACGTATTTCCAAAATCAAAAACTTAAAAAATGAAATAGCCTTAAATTTATCCGCGATATCCATAAGAATTATAGCTCCTATACCTGGAAAAGGATCTATTGGAATAGAAATCCCAAATTATAAACGTTATCCTGTTGATATGAAAGATATTTTGTTTTCAGAAGAAAGTAACAAAAAAAGTCATCAAATGGAACTTCCCATTTCTTTAGGAAAAACAGTATTTAATGAGATTTTTATTGTAGATTTAGTAAAAATGCCCCATTTACTTATAGCAGGATCAACTGGACAAGGAAAATCCGTAGGATTAAATATTATGATTATTTTTCTATTATATAAAAAAAATTCAAAAGACATCAAGTTCATTTTAATTGACCCAAAAAAAGTAGAATTATCAATATATAAAAAAATTTCAAAATCTTATTTTGCTACACTTCCGAATTCCATAGAACCCATTATTACAGATTTACATGAAGTCAAAAATATATTAAATTCTTTATGTAAAGAAATGGATCAAAGATATGCTATTTTAGAAAAACATAAAGTTAGAAATATTAAAGAATATAATGATGTAAAATACAATAAATATCATTTACCTTATATCATATTAATTATTGATGAGTTTGCCGATCTAAATATTAATGATCAAAAAAAACAAATAGAAACATACATAACCCGGTTAGCACAACTTGCTCGTGCTGTAGGTATTCATTTGATTATAGCAACACAACGGCCATCAGTAGATGTAATTACGGGATTAATAAAAACAAATTTTACTGCAAGAATTGCATTTAGAGTAAGTTCTAAAATAGATTCTAGAACTATATTAGATTGCACTGGTGCTGAACAATTAATAGGAAAAGGAGATATGCTATTTTCTAATAAAAATGAATTGATTCGATTACAATGTCCATTCATGGAATTATCAGATATTAAAAAAGTTATTGATTTTTATGGGGAAAAAAATCAAAAAAATGAATACTTTTTTTTGCCAAAACCGGAAATAAACGAATAAGTATTATAAGTTTATATTCAAATTTATCTTTATCATGAGAATAAAAAAAATTGATGTGTACATGATTCGTTTATTTATGGTTCCTTTTTTAATTATTTATTCTACAATATTTATCATTTTTATGATTCAATTTTTTTGGAGTCAAATAGATGAACTAACAGGAAAAAGCCTTAGTATTTTCATAATATTACAATTTATATTGTATTTTGGGATATCTATTATTCCATTAGTTACTCCCATTGCTCTATTATTGACTTCTATTATAGTATTTGGTGATTTTTCAGAAAATCAAGAGTTGATCGCTATAAAATCTTCCGGTATATCTCTTTTACGTATTATGATTCCTATTTTAGGAATAACCTTTGTTTTATCCATTCTATTATATTTATTTTCAGATTTTGTTATTCCAAAAGCAAAAATGAAAGCTCATAAACTAGGATATCAAATATCATTAACGCATCCATCTATAAAATTAAAGGAAGGAATTTTCGTAAATATTTTTAATAATTTTTTCATAAAAATAGATAAAAAATCAAATAATTATTTATATAATATATTTATTTTCTTTTATGATCAAAATTCACTTGTCAATACGATTTTTTCTCAAAAAGGAGTTTTGATTCCTAATCAAAAAGATGGATCTATTCAATTGAAATTAATAAATGGAGTTTTATACAATGAAAATTTTAATAATGACAAAAAAGAACAATACTCTTCTTATCAAATTGTAGAATTTGATACTTTAATTCAAAATTTTAAAATTCCTTTAGAATCAAAAATAAAAAGCTTAGATGATTATAATTTTTATCAAAACCTAAATACAAAAAATCTTTTTCAAAAAATTAACTTTTTAAAGAATAAAAATTATAAAAAAATCAATGCCTACAAAAATAAAATATACTTAGCTAAACTGCAATTAGAATTGCAAAAAAAATTGACATTTCCAGTCACATGTATTATCATGTTTCTTACTGGAGCACCATTAGGTGCTATTATTAGAAAAGGAGGAATAGGTTATCCAACTATGATAGCACTGATGATATTCATCATTTATTATACTTTACTAACCATTACTCAAAATAAAGTAGAAAAAGCTGAAATATGTCCGTGGATAGGAGCTTGGATACCAAATTTTATTTTTTTTCCAGTCAGTATATGGATGACTTATAAAACTGTAATGGATGATTTTTATATTATATAATTAACTAAAAATAAAATAGACATGGGTTTCGATTTGAATCAAAATTTTCATGGGATTGAAGAGGCTATACAGGATATACGAAATGGAAAAATCATTATAGTAGTTGATGATAAAAATCGTGAAAATGAAGGAGATTTCATAATAGCTGCTGAAAAAATAACTCCTAAAATTATAAATTTTTTCCTTACTCATGGAAGAGGATTACTTTGTGTTTCCTTGACAGAAAAAAAATGTGATCAGTTAGAACTTCAAATGATGGTTAAAAATAATACAGATCCTAGAAGAACGGCATTCACAGTATCCGTAGATTTACGAGGTGATGGCGTTAGCACTGGCATTTCTGTTTCAGATAGAGCTAAAACCATTCTTGCTTTAATTAATGAAGTAAACCCAAAAGCGTTTAACAAACCAGGACACATATTTCCTTTACGCGCAAAAAAAGGAGGAGTTTTGGAAAGACCTGGACATACAGAGGCTGCTATTGATATCACTCAAATGTCAGGATGCCATCCGGGAGGAGTATTAATAGAAATACTGAACAAAAATGGATCTATGGCACGTTTACCACAATTGATTAAAATTGCACAAAAATTTCATATGAAAATTATATCCGTAGAAGATCTCATTAAATATAAAATAAAATATAACAAATAATGAATAGCGGTCTGGACGGGATTTGAACCCGCGACCCCATGCGTGACAGGCATGTATTCTAACCAACTGAACTACCAGACCGAAAATAAAATTATGAAATAATTAAAGTATCTAATTTTTTTCTTATATCTTCTTTAGAAAGAATTCCAATATGGATATCTTTTTTTTCTCCATTTTTAAAAAAAATCATAGTAGGAATACTACGTATACCATATTTAGAAGAAGTTATTGGGTTATTATCTACATTTAACTTAAAAACTGATATTTTCGTATGAAATTCAGAAAATATTTCTTCTAATAGAACAGACAAAGCTCTACATGGAGCACACCATGGGGCCCAAAAATCTACTATAATAGGCTTTTCTGACTCAGAAATTAACTTTTCAAAATTTTCATCGTTTATTTCTTGTAACATACTTTTTCCATTTTTTAAAATAAAAAACATAACAAATTTACCTTTTTTGTTTCAAATTCAAAAGTTAAAATCTTTCAACAAACAGATATAAATATCTATTCCCTCCATGATTTCTGAAATTAAAACGTATTCATTCGGTGTATGAGAACGGATGCTGTCTCCTACTCCCATTTTAATAGTAGAAAAAGGCATTATACTTTGATCTGAAAGAGTAGGAGATCCATAAGTAGTTCTTCCTATAGATTTGGCCTTTAAAACAATAGGATGCATAGAATTTATGAAAGATGAATTAAAATGTAAAGAACGTGGTTCCATTTTAGAATGAATTTTTTTTCGTATCATATCAATCAATTCTTCATTATTATATAATTCATTAGTTCTAATATCTATGACAAAAGAGCAAATATCAGGGATAACATTATGTTGTATTCCTCCTTGTATTTGAGTTACATTTAAAGTAGTAAAACCTAGTAAATCCGATTTTCTATCAAAATAAAAGCTTCTCAAGTGTTCTATATCTCTTGTGGCTATATAAATTGCATTAACCCCTGTATCTCTTGCAGAGTGTCCTGTCTTTCCTTCAGCTATACAATCTAATACTATTAATCCTTTTTCAGCAATAGCTACTTGCATTTGTGTTGGTTCTCCCACTATTCCTAAATCTATTGATCCCAATTCAGGTAAAATTGATCTCACTCCTGAAGAACCAGATATTTCTTCTTCTGCAGTAATAGAAAGAACTAATTTATAAGACAATTCAGATAAATTACTTAAATATATAAAAGTAGATATTAATGAAACAACAGAAGCTCCCGCATCATTACTCCCTAATCCTATTAGTTTCCCTTCTTTTTTAATGGCAATAAAAGGATCTGTTATCCAATTTTTTCCTGGTTTTACCGTATCATGATGAGAATTTAATAATATGGTTTGTATCTCTTTTTCTTTCGGATAATTATTATTTTCAGTCCATATATTGTTAAATTTTCTTTTTACATGAAATCCATATTTATGGAGATAATCCTCTATTAAAAAAGAAACCTGATTTTCTTGTTTAGATATGGAAGGCGTATTGATGATTTGTTTCAGGAGTTGTATGGCTTCTTTTTTTAAAACTTTCAAATTGTTAACTACAGACATAGCATAGTCTTATTATGAACATCATTTAAATAATTAGGAAGGCCTATGCTGACCTTAGATACTCCATTTTGTAATGCAATAAAAGCATTTTCTAATTTAGGAATCATTCCATTTGTTATGGTCTGATTTTGTTTCATTTTTTGAAATAAATGAAGATTTATTTTTTTTAAAAAAGATTCAGAATCCTGCACATTTTGCAATACTCCTTTTTTTTCAAAACAAAAATGTAACTCTACTTCACAATCTTTTTCCTCAGCTAAAGACATAGCTATATGAGCAGCTATTGTATCTGCATTCGTATTGAGTAGATTTCCTATTCCATTATGTGTTATGGAACATAACACAGGAATGATATTATTTTTTAATAAAAATTTGATGAAATGTGTATTAATACTTTTTACATTAATATCCCCTACATATCCATAATCAATATTTGTTTTTTTACGTAAATATGATTTAATGCAGTTTCCGTCTGCACCACATAATCCTAATGCATTACAATGATAAGATTGCAATGTAGACACAATATTTTTATTAATTATACCTGCATAAGTCATAACAACTATGTCCAAAGTATCTTTATCTGTTATTCTTCTACCTTGTATCATTTTTGTAGAAATACCCATTTTTTTCGAAATAAAATCTGCTTTTCTTCCTCCTCCATGAATCAATACTTTATATCCTTGTAGCTTACAAAAAGCAATCAATGAATTATGAAGAAACTTATGATCATTAATCAAATGACCTCCAATTTTGACTATATGAATTTTCATGATAAAGATTCTAACATTTTTAGAAAAATTATTTGCGAAGCGTAAATTCTATTTTTTACTTGTTCCAATACAATGGAATATCTACTGTCTAAAACAGCATCTTCCACTACTACATTTCTCCTTACAGGTAAACAGTGCATAAATTTAGCTTTATTGGTTAGTTTCATTTTATTTTCAGTAATCATCCAATCTGAACTTTTACAAAGCATTTTTCCATAGTCTAAATAACTACTCCAATTTTTAGCATAAATAAAATCTGCATTGATAAATGCTTCATTTTGATTATGTGTAGTATATGCTCCATGAGAAAATTTTTTATGTAAATTGTATCTTTCCGGACATGTAATTGTAAAATCTATCTGTTCTATTTTTGATATCCATTGAGAAAAAGAATTCGCCACAGAATGAGGTAATGGTTTTACATGAGGGGCCCAACTTAATACTACTTTATATCTTTTTTTAAAAAAAGATGTAAATTCTGCTATTGTCATAACATCTGCTAAAGACTGTAAAGGATGTAAAGTCGCACTTTCCATATTAACGACTGGAACTCTAGAATAATTTAATATTTTATTAAAAATAATTTCTTGATAATCATAATCTTTATCTGAAAGATTAGGAAAAGTTCTGACTGCAAGAATATCACAATACATACTCATTACGGAAATAGCCTCTTTAATATGTTCTTGTGTAAAATTCATAATATTTCCATCATTCATTTCAATTGTCCAAGAATCCCTATGAACATCTAATACCCAAGTATGACATCCCAAGTTAAAGGCAGCTTTTTGACAACTAATTCTTGTACGTAAACTAGGATTAAAAAAAACCAATCCAATTGTTTTATTTTTTCCAATATGACGAAAATCATATGGACGATTTTTCAAAAAAAGAGCCTCTTTAATGAGGTCATATATATCTATAACATCTTCTACACTAAAAAATTTTTTCATAAACTTTATTTATATTCATTCAATATTCATCCCAAGATTTTATAAATAATTGATCTATAGATAAACTACAAAATGCTTGGATAAAAGCTTTTGCTAAACGAGCATTAGTGAGTAGAGGAATATTAAAATCTACAGCATAACGTCTAATAGCATAATCATTATTTAACTCTGATTTACTTAAATTTTTTGGAATATTAATAATAAGATCCAATTTTCTATTTTTTATTAACTCAAGGACATTTGAATATTTTTTTACATTAGGCCAATAAACTTTGATTGAAGGAATACCATTATGAGATAAAAAACTATTGGTCCCTTCTGTAGCAAATAATATATATCCCTTTTTATGTAAAAGTTTTACAGCTTCTAAAAGATCTAATTTAGATTCAATAGGCCCTCCAGATATCAATATATTTTTTTTGGGAACAGTATAACCTACAGAAAGCATAGATTTTAAAAGAGCTTCATCAAAAGTATTTCCTAAACATCCTACTTCTCCTGTGGAAGACATATCTACACCTAAAATAGGATCTGCATCTTGCAAACGGGAAAAAGAAAATTGAGAAGCTTTTATTCCCAAAAAATTTGTAATAAAAAAATTAGGATCTATTTTATTTTTCTTTTTTCCAAGAATAACTTGAGTTGCTAATTCAATCATATTAAAATGAGATACTTTTGATACAAAAGGGAAACTTCTAGAAGCTCTCAAATTACATTCAATTACTTTTACTTCATTATCTTTAGATAAAAATTGAATATTGAAAGGTCCAGATATATTAAAATGTTTGGATATTTTTTTAGATATAAAAATAATTTCCTTTAATGTAGATAAATATAAATTATGTGGTGGATATACTAATGTTGCATCTCCTGAATGTACTCCTGCAAATTCTACGTGTTCTGATACAGCATAATACAAAATTTCTCCATTTTGAGAAACAGCATCTAATTCAATTTCTTTAGCATTTTTAATAAATTCCGTAATAATTAATGGATCTTCAGAAGATATAGATACTTTTTCACGAAGATAATGCTGTAGTTCTTCTTGATTAGAAATCACATTCATGTCTGCTCCAGAAAGAACGTAAGAAGGTCGAACTAATATAGGAAAATCTACTTCCTTTATAAATTGATAAATGGCATCAAAATCGGATAATTCTTTCCATCTAGGTTGTTTAATTTTTAAATGATCCATAGCATTAGAAAATTTATATCTATTCTCTACTTTGTCTATGGAAACAGGAGAAGTTCCTAAAATTTTTACCTTTTTTTCATAAAGTTTTAAAACTAAATTATTAGGAATTTGTCCTCCCATGGATACAATTGTCCCTTTAGGATTTTCTAGTTCAATAATATCTAATACACGTTCTAAAGTAAGTTCTTCAAAATATAATCTATCACATATATCAAAATCAGTGCTTACAGTTTCTGGATTATAATTTATCATAATGGATCTATAAGATTCTTTATGAATCGTATTTAATGCATTGACACAACACCAATCGAATTCAACACTACTTCCAATTCTATAAGCTCCAGATCCTAATGTTATTACAGATTTTTGATCTTTTTCATAAATAATATCATGTTGAATTGCATGATATGTTAAATATAAATAATTCGTATATGCTGGATATTCAGAAGCTAAAGTATCAATTTGCCTGACATATGGAACTATATTTTTTACTTTTCTATGTTCTCTAATTTTTTGTTCTAAATTAGAAATATTATGATTTCGATTTTTTTTCAAAAAAATATTAGCTATTTGTATATCAGAAAAACCTTCTTTTTTGGCTTTTCGTAATAATTCTTCCGGAAGATCTATAAAATTATCAAAACAATCTATCTTTTTTTTTGTTTGAAAAATATTATCAAGTTGGTATAAAAACCATGGATCAATTTTTGTCAAATGATGTATTTCTTTTATGGAAAGACCTTTTTCTAAAGCCTCTTCTAAAAAGAAAATTCTTTGGTCTGTAGGCTTTTTTAGATATTCTTTTAGCAATTGAACAGATTTTAATTTTTTTTGATAAAAAATATTAATAAATCCTTGCATTCCTATATCTAACATACGAATACCCTTTTGTAAAGCTTCTTCAAAAGAACCCCCAATAGCCATAACTTCTCCTACACTTTTCATACTACTTCCAATTCGATTAGAAACACCATAAAATTTTTTTAAGTCCCATCTAGGTATTTTACATACTACATAATCCAATGCAGGTTCAAAAAAAGCAGAAGTATTTTTAGTCACAGAATTTTTTAATTCGTGCAATCCATATCCTAAAGATAATTTAGCGGCGACAAAAGCTAAAGGATAACCTGTTGCTTTAGAAGCAAGAGCACTAGAACGAGAAAGACGTGCATTCACTTCAATAACACGATAATCTTCTGAATTAGGATCTAATGCAAACTGAACGTTGCATTCTCCTATTATATGAAAATTTCTAGCTATATGTATCGCCAATTTTCTTAAATTGTAATATTCGGAATTTGTTAAGGTTTGCGACGGTGCTACAACAATACTTTCTCCTGTATGAATTCCTATGGGATCAAAATTTTCCATATTACATACAGCAATACAATTGTCATATTTATCTCTAACTATTTCATATTCAATTTCTTTCCATCCTTCTAAATATTCTTCTACAATAATTTGAGAAGAGTAAGAAAAAGCCTTATTTACTATTTTTTTTAAATCATTAACATTTTTGGCAAAACCACTTCCTAACCCTCCAAGAGTATAAGCTGATCTAATGATAATGGGGTATCCTATTTCTAAAGAATAAGAAATTGCTTCATCCATAGAATATACTACAAAACTTCTGGCTGTTTTTATGTTAATATGAGTTAATCTATTTCTAAATAAATTTCTATCTTCACTCTGAATAATAGATTCAATAGAAGTTCCTAAAACTTGAATTTTATATTTTTTTATAATCCCTTCTTGAAAAAGCTGAATTCCACAATTTAATGCAGTCTGCCCCCCAAAAGACAATAAAATTCCTTGTGGTTTTTCCTTGTCAATAACACGTTTAATAAAAAATAAGGTTAAAGGAAGAAAATAAACTTTATCAACAACTTCTTTCGAAGTTTGAACTGTGGCAATATTTGGATTAATCAATATAGTATAAATTCCCTCCTCTTTAAGGGCTTTTAATGCTTGTGTCCCAGAATAATCAAATTCCCCAGCTTCTCCTATTTTTAATGCACCTGATCCCAGGATGAGTACTTTATTTATTTTCATACTAAATTTTGAAAGATTCTTTAATTATTTATTTTTTTATTGAATCTATAAAAAAATCGAATAAAAATTCGGTATCTTTAGGGCCGCTTGAAGCTTCTGGATGAAACTGTACCGAAAAAAAAGGTTTATCATTATGAATGATACCCTCGCAAGTATCATCATTTAAATTTTTAAAAAAAATTTTCCATTCTTTATCAATATTTTTTGCGTCCAAAACATATCCATGATTTTGTGATGTGATAAAACTTTTTCCTGTTTTTAATGAAATAACTGGTTGATTATGACTACGATGTGCGTATTTTAATTTATAAGTATTTCCTCCTGCCGCTATGCCTAAAAGTTGATTACCCAAACATATGCCAAATATAGGTCGTTTTTTTTTCATAGCTATACGAAGATAATGTATCGGTTTTTTATAAATTTTAGGATTTCCAGGCCCATTAGAAAGAACCAATCCATCATATTCTTCTTTTGAAAAATCATAATTCCATGGAACTCTGATCACAGAACAATTTCTTCGTAATAAACAACGTAATATATTATTTTTTAATCCAAAATCTACAAGTAATATTTTATATTTTCCATTTCCATATATAATTTTTTCTGTAGTTGATACTTTTTCAGAAAGATTATCCTGATTCGGATCATAAAAAGGAAGATCTTCATTTTCTATTAAAATTTTACCTAACATGGATCCTCCACTTTTTCTAAGTTTTTTGGCAATAAATCTAGTATCTACACCATATAATCCAGGAATTCCATTTTCATACAACCAATTTGATAAAGATTTATTCATATTCCAATGGTATGGTCGATTAGAATAATAAGAAATAATAAGTCCGGATACTTGAATTCTATCGGATTCATAAAAATCCGAAATAGATTCATTACTACAAGAATAAGATGGAATTCCATAATTTCCTATTATGGGATAAGTATAAGTCAATATTTGACCTTTGTAAGAGGGATCTGTAATACTTTCGGTATAACCGGTCATTCCCGTATTAAATACAACTTCTCCAGAAGAAGATACTTGTGCTCCAAAATGATAAGCTTCATACCGAGTTCCGTCTTCCAATACAAGTGTTGCTTGTTTTATTTTTTGATTATTTTCCATTTTATTTATAAATACGCTAAGGCATTCTTTAACTTTTTCATGAATAATTTTATATGATTTTCATTAATATTTAATGGAGGAAGTAATCGTAAAACATATGGATTATTAGATGTACCGACAAATACTTTTTCTTTATAAATTAAAAAATTTTTTAAGTCATGAATGGGAAAATTAAATTCTAATCCTATCATAAGCCCTCTTCCCCTAATTTCTTTAATTTCGGAAATGAGACGCAATTCTTGTAACAAAATTTTTCCCATTTTTTTTGCATTTTCAATTAAATTTTCTTTTTTCATTATTTCCAACACAGCAATACCAGCTGTACAAGCTAAATGATTTCCTCCAAAAGTTGTTCCTAACATTCCATAATATGGGTTAAATTTAGGATGAATGAGTACTCCTCCTATAGGGAATCCGTTTCCCATTCCTTTAGCTACAGTAATTAAATCTGGTTTTATAGAGTATAATTGATGAGAAAAAAAAGATCCTGTTCTTCCATATCCACTTTGAACTTCATCTACAATCAATACAGTATTATATTTTTTACAAAAACTTTCTACTTTTTTAAAAAAATCTAAACCGGGATCTATAATTCCAGATACACCTTGTATTCCTTCAGTAATTACTGCACAAATATCTTGATTTTTTAATTTTTGTTTTAAAAAATCAAAATCTTGATAATTAATGAATATAGTCTCATGTTGAGCATTAAAAGGAGATATCAATTTATAGTTATCCGTCACTGATAAACTTCCACTTGTTCTTCCATGAAAAGAACCTTTAAAAGCAATTACTTTTTTTTTCCCTGTATGAAAAGACGCAATTTTCAATGCATTTTCATTGGATTCTGTACCGGAATTACATACAAATAATGAATAATCTTCATATTCTGAAATATTCCCAAGTAGATAAGCCAATTTATTTTTTTGGGAAATATAAACGCTATTAGAATAATAGGATATTTCATGAATTTGTTTTTTTAAAGCTTTCACATAATATGGATGTGAATGTCCAATGGAAATAACAGCATGTCCTCCATAAAAATCTAAATACATATTTCCTTGTACATCAAAAACATAAGATCCCTTGCTTTTGCTTAATTCTATATCTAGAATAGGATAAACGTCAAATAATTTCATTTTTAAAAACGGATGGATTTTAACCTTAAACCACAAGTTTCATCTAAATTAAACATTAAATTCATATTTTGTATGGCTTGACCAGAAGCTCCTTTTATGAGATTATCTATGATACTTATAACAATCAATTGATCTTTTTCTTTAATAAGATATAAAATACATTTATTAGTATTGATTACTTGTTTTATATCAATATTAATATCAGAAATTTTTACAAATGGATGATTTGTATAATATTCTTCATATATTTCTTTATTCTTTTCTAAAGAAAGAACAGAATGAGTATATAAAGTTGTTATGATTCCCCTAGAAAAATTACCTCTGTAAGGTACAAAGTAAATTTTAGAATCAAAATTATTTTGTATTTGATGAATCGTTTGTTTAATTTCCTGCAAATGCTGGTGTGTGAAAATTTTATAAGCAGAAATATTATTATTTCTCCAACTAAAATGATTGGTATCACTCAATTTTCTTCCAGATCCTGTAGAACCTGTTATGGCGCTAATATGAATATTTTTTTTTAATAATTGATTTTTAGCTAATGGTAAAATTGCTAAAAGAATAGCTGTAGCAAAACATCCGGGATTAGCTATATTATTAGATATTCTTATTGTTTCTTTTTGCAATTCTGGTAATCCATACACAAAATTTCTATTGTTAAAAATAGATTGAATCTTAATTCTGAAATCTTGACTTAAGTCAATCACTTTTATATTTTCTGATATATTTTTCAATTCTTTTATAGATTGTCCATGTCCAGAACAAAGAAATACAATATCTATTTTTTCGTTTTTTAAATTACGAATAAATTTTATATTTTTTATTTTTGTTTCTCCTAATAAATCTTGATGAACAAAATGAATAAATTCTCCTGTGTGACTTTTGCTGATTATATTTTTTATACTAATTTTTGGATGATGAATCATCAGTCTAATCAATTCTCCAGCAGTGTATCCAGCTCCTCCTATAATCCCTATTTCAATCATTGTTCTTTTTTATTGTTTAAATTATGATATATTTTCATTTGATTGCTCAAAATTTTTGTAAAACCCTTAACATCTTCTGCTGTCCAAGCATAATTCATTTCTCCATATAAAGCCATGTTAGAAGATGTCATTAAATCATATTTAGATTTTATTCCTACCAAATGAAATCTATAAGGATAAAGAATAAGATATACAGTTCCAGTTAATCTTTCTTGTGTACTTTTTAAAAATTTTTCTATATCACGCATAACAGGATCTAAGTATTGAGCTTCATGAAGTAACATACCATACCAATTAGATAATTGTTCTTTCCAATAAAGTTGCCATTTTGTAAGAATATGTTTTTCTAATAAATGATGAGCTTTTATAATAATAATAGCAGCTGAAGCTTCAAATGCAACTCTTCCTTTAATCCCTAAAATAGTATCTCCTATATGGATTCCTCTTCCTATAGCAAATTCTGAAGCAATTTTTTCAATTTTTATTATATTTTTTATAGCTTTCCCTTTTTCTTTATTAACACTTACTAATTCCCCCTTTTCAAATTCTAATTCTAAATTTTCACTTTTTTTTTTCTTTAATTTTGTTGGATAAGCCTCTTCCGGAAAATCGTGATAAGAAGTATGGGTTTCCTTTCCTCCTATACTAGTCCCCCAAATTCCTTTGTTTATAGAATATTTAGCTTGATCCCAACAAATAGATACTCCTTTATCTTTTAAATATTCAATTTCTTCTTTTCTAGAAACTTTCCTATCTCTGATAGGAGATAAAGTTATTTTTTCTGGACAAATAATTTGAAAAGCTACATCAAATCTAATTTGATCATTTCCCGCTCCTGTACTACCATGAGCTATTGCTTTTGCTTGAATGCAAGTGGCATATTGTGCTATTTTAATAGCCTGAAAAATTCTCTCAGAACTTACTGAAAGTGGATAAGTATTATTTTTAAGAATATTTCCGAATATAAGATATTTTATACAATTTTGATAGTATTCTTCTATAGCGTCAATAGTTTTGTGTGATTTTGATCCAATTTTTAAAGCTCTTTCTTCAATTTTATCTAATTCATACTTATGAAATCCACCCGTATTAATAATCACTGTATGAACTTCATATTTTTCCTGTATTAAATATTTTAAACAATAAGAAGTATCTAATCCCCCACTATAAGCTAAAACAATTTTATCTCCATAAGATAAATAATTTTTTTTATGGTTTTTATTCATACTTGGATTGTATAAAAGACCTGTACATAAACACATTTTTCTTTGATTTCTGGTCAATATATCAAAATTTGCGCAACTTTGACATCCTTTCCAAAATTCTTCTGAATGAGTTAATTCACTAAAAGAAACAGGTTTAAAACCTAATTCTGTATTGATTTTAATAACTGGATTACTTGTTGTAATACTAAAAATTTTAGAATTGGGAAATTTTTTTCTGGAAAGTTTAAAAATTTCAGTTTTAATAATTTTAGCCAATCCTTGTTTTCTAAATTCAGGAAAAACAATTAAACCGGAATTAACGACAAATTCTTCATTCTGAAAAATATCAAGATAGCTAAATCCCGCTAATTTTTCATCAAAAAAAGCAATTACAGCATTTCCATGAATCATTTTTGATTTAATATATTCTGGATCCTTTTTTGCAATTCCAGTTCCTCTAATTCTTGCTGACTCCTTAATTTTTTCGCAAATTAAGGAAGCATATTTTGTATCCTTTTCATGAGATACTCTAACTTTTATTTTCATTTTACTTTGTAAGACCCCACCCACTTAAGAACTAATAAAAAAATAAATACGTTTTTTCCGACTGGGATGAATAATGCTTCATATGTTTTACTTTTCTATTCTATGCCTAGAATGCAAATTTAACAAAGTCTTTTCAATTAATTTCAGTCTTTATGCTTATAATTATATTTTGATGAATTTTAGTTTAAAAAAAAATCTAATCCTTTTATTTTTTCCAATTTTTTCAAAAAATTTGAATTAATGTTAATTTCATATTTTTTAGATTCAAAATCTAATAAAACTTGATCCATTTTATCATAAAGAATTATATTCAATTTTTTATTTCCTATTTGTTGAGAAAAAAGTTTTTCTATTTTTTCAATAAATGCACTATTTAAACTGTTTATATTAATTCTTATTATCAGTTTATGTACCAATTTTTTCCAAACATTTTGCAAATTTTCTATACATGAAATATTTATTTTATATTTTTGATATTTTGATTTTTCAATGGAAAAACATAAATACAACGGATTATTGTAAATCAAAAGTGATTCATATTTCAAATACTGTTCTCCATAAATCCTAAATTCTTTAGAAGAATTGTAATCTTCTAATACAAAAATTCCATATTCTATTCCATTTTTTATATATGTTTTTTTCTCTATTTTAGATAAAATGCCACATACACACATTTTTTTTCCTATCAGGAAAAATTCCTTTTTATTGAATTCATCTAAGGAAACATTTGTGAAATATTTCATTTCATAATAAAAATCGTCTAAAGGATGTGCAGAAGTATAAACACCTAATACTTCTTTTTCTTTAGATAATTTATATACATTGTTCCATGAATCACATTTCCTAATTATAGGTTCATCTACTTTATTTTTTATTTTTTGTGATTTTGATCCAAATCTTATAATTTTTTCTAAGGTACTTAATTTATCATTAGATCCAATATGAAAATATTGTTCTCTATCAATATGAAAACTATCTATAGATCCGGATAAAATTAAACTTTCTAAAGTTTTTTTATTCACTACACGTAAATCTATTCTTTCCACTAGGTTAAAAATAGAGGTGTAAGGGCCATTTTTTTTTCTTTCTTGAAGAAGAATTCTTACAGCATTTTTTCCCACTCCTTTTATTCCTGCAAGACCAAATCTAATACAATTAGAATCCATTACTTTAAAAAAAGAATCACTTTCATTTATATCTGGACTAATCACAGATATATTCATTCTTTTACATTCTTTCATGAAAAAAGTAAGCTGTTTAATATTATACATATTATTACTTAATACTGATACCATATATTCACATGGAAAATGTGCTTTTAAATAAGCCGTTTGAAAAGCTATATAAGCATAACATGTAGCATGAGATTTATTAAAAGCATAACAAGAAAAATATTCCCAATCTTTCCATATTTTTTCTAATATGTTTTTAGGATAACCTTTATTCATAGCTTGATTAAGAAATAAATTTCTCATTTTGTTAAGTTTTTCTTTTTGTTTTTTTCCCATAGCTATTCTAAGAACATCAGCTTCTCCCTTACTAAAATTGGCTATTTTTTGGGCGATTAACATAACTTGTTCTTGATATATTGTGATTCCATAAGTTTCTTTTAAAAAATCCTCCATTTCTGGTAAATCATAGGTTATAGTTTCTTCTCCATGTTTTCTGGATATAAAATTAGGAATGTATTGTAAAGGGCCCGGTCTATACAAAGCTGTCATCGCAATTAAATCATCAAATTTATCAGGTTTTAGCTGACGTAAATATCTTTGCATACCTGGAGATTCATATTGAAAAATAGCTATAGTTTCTCCTTTTTGAAAAAGATGATAAGTTTTTTCATCTTCTAATTTCAAAGAAAATGAATCTTCCGTAAGATTTATATCTTTATGTTTTTTTTTGATAATACTTATGGCATCTTTAATAATAGTAAGGGTTTTTAATCCTAAAAAATCCATTTTTAATAATCCAACATGTTCTACTACATGATTGTCAAATTGTGTAAGTAATAAATCTGATTCTTTTGATACAGATACTGGAATATATCCTTGAATGTCATTTGTACTGATTATGATCCCACAAGCATGTACTCCTGTACTTCTTATAGTTCCTTCTAAGATTTCTGCTTGCTGTAATACTTTCCCTTTCAATGTATCTTGATTTTTTGCTATCTCTCTCAATTTTTGTACATTATTCATTTCTTCCTTACTTATTATTTTTTCTTGTACATTTTTTTTAGATAAAATTGTTTTTAATGAAAACATATTAGGAACCATTTTGGCCATACGATCTGTTTCTTTTAGAGATAAATTTAATACACGTCCAGTATCCCTTATAGATGATTTTGCTCCCATAGTAGCATATGTTATAATTTGTGCTACTTGATGTTTCCCATATTTTTGAACAACCCATTCAATAATTTTTTCACGTCCCCTATCATCAAAATCAATATCAATATCTGGTAAAGAAATTCTATCAGGATTTAAAAATCGTTCAAAAAGTAAATGGTATTTCATTGGATCTATATTAGTAATTTCTATACAATAAGCAACAATAGATCCAGCAACTGAACCTCTTCCAGGTCCCACTGAGATATTCATTTTTCTGGCTTGAGAAACAAAATTTTGAACAATAAGGAAATAACCAGGATAGCCAATTTTTTCTATTGTTTTTAATTCAAAAAGAATTCTTTCTTGAATTTTTTTAGTAATGTTTTTATAACGTTTTTTGGCTCCATCAAAAGTTATTTTTTTTAAAAAATGATTCTCTCCTCTATTTCCTCCATCTATTTCATCGATAGGATTTTCAAAAGATTTTGGAATTTTAAATTTTGGAAGTAATATTTTATGCGAAAGATGATAAGATTCAATTTTATTCACCAATTCCTCTAAAAAATCAAAAGATTCTGGAAAATCAAAAAATATTTTTTTCATTTCTTCTGTACTCTTGAAATAAAATTCATGATTCGGAAACCCAAATCTATAACCTCTTCCTTTTCCTATAGGAGTTGATTGTTTTTCTCCATTTTTTACACAAAGCAAAATATCATGAGCATTAGCTTCTTTTTTATCTAAATAAAAAGTATTATTTTGTATAATATATTTAACATGATGTTTTTTTGAAAATTTCAGTAGTATATTATTTACATAATCTTCTTCTTCTAAACCATGACGTAATAATTCTATGTAAAAATCATCTCCAAAAAGATCTTTCCACCATAAGAAAACTCTTTCTGCTTTTTTTTCTCCATAATTTAGAATAGTATATGGAATTTCTGCATTTAAGTCTCCAGTAAGAACAATTAAATTTTCTTTATATTTTTCTATTATCTCTTTTCCAATTCTAGGAATTCCGGCATAAAAACCTTCTGTAAAACCTAGTGAACAAAGTTTTGATAAATTATGATAACCTTTTTTATTTTTAGATAAAAAAATTTGTTGATATCGTTTATCCGGTTTTTCTTTGGTAAATTTTTTCTGCAGATAATTTCCTGATATAAATATTTCACAACCTACGATTCCTTTAATTGATTTTTCGGGGTTATATTTTTTATTAATAGAGTGAATAGTATTTAAAAAATGAAAAGCTCCCATCATATTTCCATAATCTGTTATACCTACAGCTGGCATATTAAAATGTATAGCTCTTTCCACCAAAGATTGAATATCTATAGTTGAATAAAGAATAGAAAAATGAGTATGATTATGAATGTGAGAATATTTTTTTTTTTTCAATTTTTCTTTTAATGTATCATCTAATGTATTTTCATTTATGATAAAAATTTTTTCTTTTTTTTCTAAAAAAGTATGATTTTCTTTAAAAAAAACAACGGAAGAAGAAATTTTTTGGGAAAATTTACTTCTGAATTTCAATATAATATTTTCTTCTATCCCTAAATCTTGATGTGATATTACTCCAATCCGTAATAATTCTAAAAAAGAACGTGCAGTCGCTTTGACATCATTTTCTGCATTATGTAAATTGGGAATTTTCTCTTCAAAAAGTTTTTGATATAATTCAGACAATGTAGGCCATTTGAATTTTTTTCTATTTCCTTTTCCTTCTAATTTACAATAGGAGGTAGAAACTTCTTTAGTATCTAAAGTCTTTTTTTTTTTAAAAGAAATTTCTATTTTTTTTCTAAAAAACTCACATTCAATAACTTTTATATCAAATTCTAAATTATGTCCAATTAAACATTGAGATTTTTTAAAAGATTTTTGAAATTCATGAAGCACAAAACTTAAATCTACTCCATATTTTTCTGCTTTTTCATTAGTTATACCATGAATTTTAAAGGCATTAAAAGGAATATCATAATGATCTGGTTTTATAATAAAGCTTTTAAATTCTATTAAATTCCCCAAAACATCATGACTTTGCCATGAAATTTGAACCATTCTTGGCCAATTATTGACACAAGTTATTGGAAAATTATAGGATTCAGGCAATCCTGTTGTTTCAGTATCAACGATGAGGTACATTTTATTTCAATTAGTAGAAAAAGTTAATGAAAAATTATTAGTTTTGTATTATCTGTTTTTTTTATTAAAAATAAATAAACGAGAATACTAAAACTACTATATTCTAGTTTCTTAGTTTCTCTGTGCATGTATTTCATGGATAGAAAATAGTGAAAAAATAATAAAAATTATGTCTAATCAAACCGAAAAAATAAAAATAAAATCATCCCCTTCATATGAAATTAAAAATGAAAAACTGAACGATCAGGGAAATATAAAAACAAGTTTCGATTGGACGGAATATGAAACTCATTTAAATAATGATATACAAGAAAAAAGAAAAAAATTTGAAGAAATATATACAAAAACTTTGCCAGATATTCAGGAATTAGAAATATATCAAGGAATTATAACTCATATTTCGGATAAAACTATTATTGTGGATATAGGCTTCAAAGCAGAGGGAGCCATTCCTATCAGTGAATTCAGAGAAGATTCCAATATTCAAATTGGGAATAACATAGAAGTAATGGTTGTAAAAATTGATTATAAAGGACAATGTATTCTTTCGTATCAAAAAGCAAAAATGTTAAGAAATTGGCAACGTATTAATGAAGCATATGAAAAATCAGAAGTAATATTAGGTTATGTAGCAGCTAGAACAAAAGGAGGATTAATTGTAGAAATATTTGATATAGAATGTTTTTTACCTGGATCACATATAAATGTAAAACCTGTTCGAGATTATGATACTTATGTAGGAAAAACTATGGAAATTAAAGTAGTTAAAATTAATCAAAAAACGAAAAATGTTGTTGTTTCTCATAAAGTGTTGATCGAAAGAGACATTGAAGAACAGAAAAAAGAAATGATATCGAAATTAGATAAAGGTCAAGTATTAGAAGGTAAAATAAAAAATATACTTCCTTATGGAGCCTTTGTCGATTTAGGGGGAGTTGATGCTTTGCTTCATATTACTGATATGAGTTGGCCGCATATTAGTCATCCTACAGAAGTAGTTCAATTAGAACAAGAATTAAAATTTGTTGTATTAGGTGTAGATAAAGATAAAAATCGTGTACAATTGGGATTAAAACAATTACAACCTCATCCTTGGAATTCTTTAGATAAAAATTTAAAAGTAGGGAGTAAAGTAATAGGAAAAATTAGTGTTATTGCTGATTATGGAGCTTTTGTGGAAATTATTCCAGGTGTAGAAGCATTGTTACATATTAGTGAAATGTCTTGGTCTACAGATTTATCTTCTACTCAAGATTTTGTACAAATAGGAGATGAGTTGGAAGCTGTTATATTGACTCTAGATCGTCAGGAAAGGAAAATGTCTTTAAGCATTAAACAATTAACTCCTGATCCGTGGATTAATATACAAGAAAGATATTCTATAGGATCAAAACATATTGGAATTGTGAAAAAATTTACCAATTTTGGTGTTTTTATAAAATTGGAAAAAGGGATTTCTGGAATTGTTTACACTAATGATCTTTCATGGGTTAAAAAAATTAAACATCCTTCTGAATTTTGCAGTATCAATAATAAATTGGAGGTAATTGTCCTTGCTTTAGATACTCAAGCAAGGAGATTAAATTTAGGACATAAACAATTAACAGAGAATCCATGGGAAAAGTATGAAAAAATTTATTATGTAGGCAGTATTCATAATGGAATAATATCAAACTTTTTTGAAAAAGGAGCTTCTGTAAAATTTACAGAAAATCAAAAAATAGAAGCT
The DNA here is from genome assembly GCF_011290385.1 of Blattabacterium sp. DPU. Taxonomy (NCBI): domain Bacteria; kingdom Pseudomonadati; phylum Bacteroidota; class Flavobacteriia; order Flavobacteriales; family Blattabacteriaceae; genus Blattabacterium; species Blattabacterium sp. DPU. The sequence continues at coordinate 362,621 of NZ_CP049785.1, read as the reverse complement.
TTCGCTCCATTGCGTTTTTTAGAAAAAAAGGATGGAACTATTCTGAAAAAAGGAGAAAAAACTAATTTTAAGATAATTGAATTTAATAAAGAAACTAAAAGAATTATAATTTCTCATACCTCTATTTATCGTGATCGTGATAAGGATCAAAAAAAAGAACAACGTGTAAAAAATAGAAAATTTGAGAGATCTACTCTCGGTGATATAGAAGGATTAGCTAAACTAAAAGAACAAATAGAAAAAGAAAAAAATAAATAGTTCTAAAATAATGGAAACACACCCAATTGCAGAAAAAGAAGGATGGAAAGTAGGAAAAGATTTTCCCGTTTGGGCTAATAATGAATTATATTTAACTACAATTAAAGGGGGATACTTGTTATATCGAGAGACTCCTTTTGAAGCATATAAAAGATTGGCAAAAAATGCAGCAAGAATTTTAAAAAAACCAAAAATAGAAAAAAAGTTTTTTGATATTTTTTGGAGAGGGTGGCTAATTCCTTCTACTCCAATTATGGTAAATCTTGGAACAGAAAAAGGTTTGCCTATTAGTTGTTTTTCTGGAAAAATTGGAGATAGCATGTATGAAATATATAGAAAGAATTTAGAAATGGCTATCCTTAGTAAGCATGGTGGAGGAACATCTTATGATTTTAGCTTAGTTAGACCCGTAGGGAGTTCTATAAAAAGAGGAACATTAGGTACTTCTGATGGAATTATTCCTTTTATTAAGTCATATGATAGTACTATAGTAGCTAGTAAACAAGGTAGAACACGTAGAGGAGCTGTGGCTATTTATTTAAATATAGAACATAAAGAATATCCGGAATTTTTAAAAATACGAGAGCCTAAGGGTGATATTAATCGTCAATGTCATAATGTTCATCAAGGGGTAATAATTTCTAATTCTTTTATGGAAAAAGTATTAAAAAAAAATGGAAAAGAACGAATTTTGTGGATAGATACTCTTAAAGAGCGTGTTAAAACTGGAGAACCATATCTTTTTTTTAAAGAAAATGCTAATAGAAATATTCCAGAAAATTGGAAAAAATATGGATTGAAAATACATCATAGTAATCTTTGTTCAGAAATTATGTTGCCTACAGATGAAAATCATACTCTTGTATGTTGTCTTTCTTCTTTAAATTTATATAAATATGTGGAATGGAAAAATACAAATACTGTTTTTTATGCTATTTTATTTCTTGATGCAGTTATGCAAGAATTTATTGATAAAGGAAAACATATACGGGGAATAGAAAATGCGGTTCATTTTGCAGAAAAAAGTAGAGCCCTAGGTTTAGGAGCCTTAGGTTGGCATTCGTATTTACAATCTAATATGATTCCTTTTATTTCTACTAAATCTGAAATATTAACACATAATATATTTAGATATATACAATTAGAATCTCAAAAGGCTACTAAATATTTAGCTAAAGAATATGGAGAATCCGAATGGAATATAGGAACGGGAAGAAGAAATTTAACTTTAATGGCTATGGCCCCTAATAGGAGTTCAGCTAAATTAGCTGGGGGTCTTTCTCAAGGAGTGGAGCCTTTAGCTGCAAATATATATGTAGATGATGATTCAAAAGGAATGCATATTCGTAAAAATCCTTATTTAGAAAAAATACTCATAAAAAACGGATATAATATTCCAGAAGTTTGGGAACAAATAGCTAATGAAAAAGGATCTTGTTTGGGACTTACTGCTCTTAGCGAAGAACAAAAAAACGTTTTTAGATGTTTTAAAGAGATTAACCAATTAGAATTAATCAAACAAGCCAGTATACGTCAAAAATATATTGATCAAGGACAAAGTATAAATCTTTCTTTTCATCAAAATGCTCCAGCAAAGTATATCAATAAAGTCCATATTGAAGCTTGGAAAATAGGCCTAAAAAGCCTTTATTATTATAGGAGTGAAAGTATACTTCGTGCAGATACCAAAAATCGTGATTTATATTTAGAAAGTTTGCTATAAAATTAGGGCAGTGACTTACTCTCCCAGAATAAACCAGTACCATCAGCGCTAATATGTTTCACTTCTCTGTTCGGAATGGGAAGAGGTGGGCCCATATTGCTATAACCACCCAAGTAATGTTTGAATTAAAAATAAGACATAACATAATATACATCATGAAAAATTAAAAGCTTACGGGTTATTAGTACTACTCAGCTATGATATTACTATCTTTACACTTGTAGCCTATCAACGTTGTCATCTTCAACGACCCTTAAAAGAAGCCTAATCTTGTGGAGAGTTTCGTACTTATATGCTTTCAGTGCTTATCTCTTCCGAACATAG